>NZ_CDLD01000015.1:0-68633 GCF_001006945.1 Lactobacillus sp. OTU4228 | reverse complement strand
TAATCAGTTTTCTAAAACCAGCAATGCGGACAATTCCCAGCTTAGGCAATTTAATATGTTTAGCATCAATAAATCTAGCTGTCCCGTTATCAAGATAGGCTTCTGACTGCTTAGGATATTGACAGTTAGTCTGATATGACCAGTCGCTGCGTTTTTTGTGAAAAGTCGGAATTCCATAACCAATCTTGCGATAGTTGTTCCAAGCTTTCTGATAATTTTGAATGGCGTTGGCAATAGCGAGGCTATCAATTTCTTTAACACGCAAAAAGCTATAAGTATCACGAATATTCCTTGGCTTATCCAATAGTTCGCTATTAGTGACTACTTCTTCTGCCAACCTAGTCTCATAATTATTAAGAATAGAAAAGGCAAAAGGCATTGCTTGATATTGTCTAACAGCTAAGTAGTGCTTAGCATGATAATTGCTTCGATTGCGTCCTACATAAGAGTTGTAGACAAAGCGCTGCGCATCATAGTTTAGTTTAATGATTTTCTTTTGCTTAGAACTAGGATAAAAGCGAAGCTTAACGCCAAAATGATAGGCTAAACTGCTCATTCTTTTCATGTATTTCACCTCCTCATAGATTAGATATTTATATTTTACAGGATAAGCGAACATATGTCTCTATTTTTAGAATAAAAAAAGCTGACTGCTAGGTCAGCTTGGCCCTATCCATCCCCGCATTAAAATACGGGGATTTTCGGGCGTTTTTCATTAAAACAAAGTTTTCAGATCATTCTTTCAGCACGACAGGATGATCTTTTTTTCATAGCAACCCTTGTTTCTTTATTCAAAAAGCGTATCATATACAGACGAAGAAATAATTGGATGACAGAGAGCATTCGTTTTGGAGGAATTAAATATGAAATATATTACGCAGCACAGTCATGGACTAAGTAAAAACCAGAAGTGGGTCATCGCCTCTACTTCATCAGGTTTTGCGCTTGAAAACATGGACGTGCTTTTTTTTATCGTTTGCAATGAGTTCAATGATTGCGGATTTGCACCTCTCTGGTGGAGCCGCAGGGTTGATCTCCTCAATCACTAACTTAGGGATGCTAGTCGGCGGTATCTGCTTCGGCATCCTAGGTGACAAGATTGGCCGGGTTAAAACCTTCTCACACACGGTTTTAATCTTCGCCCTAGCTACCGGTTTAATGGCTTTTGCCAACAACATCTATGAGATATACGCCTTACGTTTTCTCACTGGTATTGGTGCCGGCGGTGAATATGGCGTAGGCATTGCCTTAATCGCCGAAAACTTTGAAAGCGGCAGAATTGGTAAGATGACCTCAATTGCGGCAGTCGGTGGTCAAATCGGTGCGATCTTTGCGGCATTAATTGCGGTTTGGATTATTCCAACAGCCGGCTGGCACGCACTATTCTTGGTCGGAATTGTCCCAGTAATTTTAACAGTCTTTATCAGAAGACATTTGCATGAAAGCGATCAATTCCTCCAAGCTAAAAAAGATGAAAAAGGTTCATTATTACGTGATGTCATTAAAAAAATGTTTTCAACCCCACGTCTTGCTTTTCAAAGCTTAGGCTTGATGGTCATGATGACCGTCCAAATCGCTGGTTACTTCGGCTTAATGAACTGGTTACCAACCATCGTACAAAAGCAATTGAACTTAAACGTATCTAGTTCAAGTATTTGGATGATCTCAACTATCGTCGGCATGAGCATCGGTATGATGACCTTCGGTAACATCTTCGACCACTTCGGTCCACGTAGAGCCTTCGCCATCTTCTTGATCGGTTCAGCTGTCATGGTTTATGTTTTATCACTTGCACAAAACATGGCTACTCTACTCATCATCGGTGCAGTCATGGGCTTCTTCTCAAATGGGATGTTTGGTGGTTACGGTGCAGTAATCAGTCGCCTCTACCCAACTGAGATTCGTTCTTCAGCTAACAATATCATCGTTAACATTGGCCGTGCAATCGGTGGTTTCTCATCAGTTGTCATCGGTATCTTGATGGATCACTACAATTTAACGGTTGTCATGGGCTTTCTTTCAGCCCTCTACATCATTAGTTTCATTGTTATGATGAGTTTGCCAGGCCTTAAAGAATTAAGCCATAACGATTAAATAAAAACAAAATAAACAAACTAAAAGGGATGCATCAAATCGATACATCCCTCTTTTTATCGTCTTATCTCTTTTGTGCAAAATCACTAGTTTTCATTGTCTTGGTTGAAACAACCTTATTCTGATTATGCATATCTTCAATAGTTAAAGTAAAGGTCTTGTCATTGCCCTTATTAAACTTGGCATAGCCATATAAGCTTTCCTTGTCAGTGTTTTTACCATAAACAGAAATCACCAACAAACCAATTGCGAGCTTCTCATTTGAAGTCAACTTATTCATGTTGCCAACCTTCACCTTGGCACCATCAAGCTCACTTTCATAAGTCTTAAGGCTCCAGATCAAGTATTGTGCTTCAGCAGTTGACATTAACTTTCTTGAGTTAACCTGAGTTTGTGCATCCCTCACAGCTAGATCGTAATTGTCACGCTTGAGAGAACTAGACAACTTGTATTTAACTGAATTCTTGACACTATCTACTTTGCCAAGTAAATCCTTCAAGTCAGCTTCCTGATTTTCTAAAATAGCAATCTTGCTACCATCTTTTGCGGAAGCAGCTGTGTTAATTGGCTTCAACTTCTTGCCAGAAAAGAAATTAACATCGCTAGCCTTCACAAAGGCATCCCCAGTATCAACTAGCTCCGTATTAAATCTGTTAGGGAAATCCGGTGAAGTCTTCAAATTAGCCATGGTGTGATAATGATTAGTCAAATGGTAGTACAATTCGCTCTTGTCAGTTTTAGCATTGTACAAGTACATTGCACCATTAACTTTAAAATCAGTCCCCTTCATAAAGGCATAGCCAGCTGGAGTAGACTTTTCAGCGTAAAATGAGTAAAGTGGTGCCTTAGACTTATTGGTCCGCACTGTAGTCAAACCACGACTTGTATAATCGATATCTTGTAAGGCACGCTTTGCTTTAACGTCCTTAGCCCAAACATAATAATCGGTACCCTTAATGTGGTAAGCATCTGGAGAACTATTAGCTAAAATATTCATGCCGCCTAATTGATCAACAGTCAATTTTTGACCTTTCTTGTAGTACTTACCAGTGGTTAAAGCACGGCCGCCAGTTGCCATGAACAATTGTGGCGTCTTTTTCTTAACCGTCACAGTGGTCTGCTTTGCGTATGAAACCTTCTTTACGCTTGCTGCAGAAATAGTATTTGCATTAGCCAAACTTGCTACAGGACTAACCAACATCAAAGTTGCAGCGGAAATCATTAGGATTTTCTTGTTAAATTTCATCTATCTTTACCTCATCACTTTTCTAAAACAAATTTTTCAATTGCCTCACCAACGCCGCCTTGATTGTTATCGGCTTTGGTAATATAGTCGCAGTCGTCTTTCATCTTAGGGTTAACATTAGCCACGCCAACACCCAATCCGGCTGCTTTAATCATAGAAAGATCGTTAAAGTTATCGCCTAAGGCCATCGTCTCTTCAGGCTTGATGCCAAGCTTATTAGCAAGCCAGAGCATGCCTTCACCCTTGTTGACGCCTTGATGGTTGAATTCAAGATAACGGTTGGAAGAATATGACACGTCGAGATCCTTGGTAGTATTGCTAATTTCACTAGCTATCTTTTCTAAATATGGCATATCAGTACTACCGTATAAAACTTTGGCGATGTCTTGTCCCTTTAAGAAGTCAAGATTTGGTTCATCAATAATCTTGTAAACGTGACGTAGTTTCAGATACTTGATTTCATCTTCATCTGCGTTATAGACATAAACCATATCCTTGGTATATACGTGGATGCAGACATCGCATTTTAAACCAAGACGATAAAGTTCGTCGGCTTTAGCAAAGTCCAAGCCTTGAAACTTCATAATTCGATTATCCTTGTTCTCGGTAATGCATCCCCCGTTAAAAGAAATCACATACTCATTTGCCTTATCCTTCAGACCGATATCTGCCAGCGTCTTCTCAATTGCTCGATAGCCGCGTCCAGTTGCTGGGACAAACTTCACGCCCAGCTTTGTCGCTGCTTTAATCGCATCGATATTACGCTGACAGACATGCGCATCATCATCAATCAGAGTTTCATCAAGATCACAGGCAATTAGTTTATACATAAAAAACTCACGTCTTTCTAAATTGAATACGTTTTCAGTATAACAAAATATGCACACTAAAAAAAGCTAGATACAAAAACCTAGCTTTTTCTTAATATTTATACTTAATTAAATGACATGACGTTCAAATGGATCGTCACTGATGCCTTCTTCAAGGATGTCACGGCACCATTCCTTTGCAGTAAAGAGTGAGTGATCGCGATAGTTACCACAGGTCTTAATCGTGGTTCCTGGAACGTCTTCCCAAGTGATGGTATCGCGAATTTCTTCAAGGGAGGACTTAAGAGCTTTTGCAACTTCAGTAGTTGAATGCTCGCCCCAAACGATCAAGTGAAAACCAGTCCGACAGCCGAATGGCGAACAATCGATAACGCCGTCAAGACGATCGCGGAGTAAACTTGCAAGCAGGTGTTCGATGGTGTGCAAACCACCCGTTGGAATGGCGTTCTTGTTAGGTTGGACTAAACGCAAATCGTAGTTAGAAATCTTGTCGCCTTTTGGTCCTTCTTCAACAGTAATTAAACGAACGTAAGGTGCCTTAACTTTAGTGTGATCCAAGGTGAAACTCTCGACTTTTGCCATAGTATTTTTCTCCTTTTTAAATAATTATATTAGCTTTTAACTAAATTCCTGTTTAATATGCTCAGATTGAGAATTATAAATTTGCAAAGACATAGAGGCCAAAGCAAATCAGTAATCCCCATACTACCTGTGCTATAATCCATAGTTTTTTCTTCATTGCTTTGTCCCCTCTTTCATTAATTATGCCCAGATTTGCTTAGCTGTATCGATTACTAAAGCAATCTTCTTCCATTGTTCTTCTTCGGTTAATTGGTTGCCTTCCTCGGTTGAGGCAAAACCACATTGGGTGCTAAGAGCTAAGTCTTGCAAGTCGTGGAATTGAGTGGCTTCTTTAACTCTAGTGATCAGGTCGTCAGGCTTTTCAAGTTCTGGCTTCTTGCTAGTTACAAGGCCAAGAACAACTTCTTTTCCTGCTGGTACTTCCTTAATTGGATCGAAGCTACCAGATCTTTTATTATCGAATTCTAGATAAAAGGCATCGACGTTTTCTTGAGCGAAAACATATTTAGCAACTGGACCGTAGCCACCTTTTGCTGCCCAAGTTGAGTGGTAATTGCCGCGGCAGATGTGAGTTGAAACACGTAAGTCGTCTGGCAAGTCGACTAAAGCACCGTTGTTAACACGGAGGTATTTCTTTTCTAAGTCGTCACGGTCGAAACCTTGCTTAACCATTGTTGCCCAGAAGTCGTCGTCGACAACCATGCCCCAAGTACAGTCATCAAGTTTGACGTCGCGGCAACCTGCATCATAGAGGGCGAGGATTAAATCGCGGTAGGCCTTTGAAATATCGTCGAGTAATTCGTCTTCATTAGAGTAAAACTTCTTTACGGCTGTCACGTTTTCTGGACCACGAACGAGTTCGGCGTAGAATTGTGCGGGTGAAGGGATGCTTTGACGAGGAGTGACGTCACTGCTATCAGTGATACTCTTTAAATACTTAAAGGCTTCGAGATCAGGATGATCACCAGTAAATTCAATCTTACCTTCAACTTGGGCCGAATCGTTACGGGTTTCTTCATCGTGGAAGAAGTAACCGTGTTCTTGCTTAGTATGCTTGATTCCGCCGAAGCCCCAGAAGGTATCAAGGTGCCAGTAGCTTCGTCTAAACTCACCATCAGTGACGATCTTTAAACCAGCCTTTTCTTCTTTGGCAACTAGTTTCTTAATTTCTTCGTCTTCAACTTTCTTTAAGTCATCCTTAGAAATCTTCTTTGCGGCAAAATCTGCTCTTGCTTGCTTTAATTCTGCAGGTCTTAAAAAACTACCAACGATATCATAATGTACTAAATTTCTACTCATAATTCTCTTCTCCTTTATTAAAAAAACAGGACAAAAAAAGCGCCTCTAGACAATTGCTTGTCTAGGGACGCTACTAGCGTGTTACCACCCTTATTCAGTATCAGCTTACACTGATACCCTCACTAAGTACGCTTCTAAAAATAGAAGTTATACTCGGACGCTATATCGGGCATCCCCCGTGAACAGCTTACTTGCGCTTGCTCTTCAATGGACTCCAAGACCATTTTCGTTAGGTACTCCCGCACTGCATTTCACCATCCGCAGCTCTCTTTGGCGGTAACCGCTAATTACTTATCTTTTCTTTGTCGCTCTTATTTGATTTGATCTTATATTATAATTTAGCTCTCATATTGTCAACACATTTTTAATATTTGCTTTTATTTTTTCATAAAGAAAAAGCCATGGAATATATCCATGACTTCTCTTTGATTAATTATCGTCCTTCTTCTTGCGCTTTCTGTCAGCGGCTAAGCCGAATAGACTCAAGCCTGCGAACAATGAACCAAGCCATGCAAGTGGACCTTCATGCGCTGAACCAGTTTGTGGCAACTCATTCTTGCCATTAGTTGTATGGTTGAAGATTGCGCTCTTAGGACTAATAGCTTGTTCGTCAGAAGTTGGACTAATTGGACCCCTTTCACCAATTGGGCTATTTTGGCCGTGAAGTCCTGCGTTCAACTTGTTGTTCATTTCACCACTGATTGCACCATCTGCAAAGCTGTAATTAGTATTAGCGTTCTTGATCTTAGTAATTCCGCTATCCTTAAGCTTCAAGTAGTAAGGGCCAACGTTAGTTGGAAGACCTATCATAACACTGTAAGTACCGTCAGTATTCTTAGTCATCCATTCATAGTCATCACCAGTTACTAGACCACCTGGATTCCAAGTTACTGAGTTAATAATATCGCTGACTGAGGTACCTTGACCGTTGTAAGTCTTTGTACTACTGTTTCCTAATTTATCTGTAGCAACTTTTGGATTAATCATGTACTTAATCGTACCGTTGACTTCACTGAAGCTGTAGTTTGGATTTGCATTTTGCAATGAAAGCTCTGTCTGTCAAACGAGCTTCGTAAGTGCCCACATTATTTGGAACTTCATCAAGCTTATTACCACTTGCATAGTACCAATCAAAGTCGCTAGCCTGAATTCCTGTATCTGACAATGCAATACCACTTACAGTATCAGTACCGCTAATGCTCAAAGCATCGAGATCTAATCCACTATCAGTCAAAGTGATCGTGTAGATACCATCGTTCTTAGGAGCATTATGATCTGATGTATTCCAAGTATAGTCACCATCTTGAAGTTTGTACATACTACTATCGGTGCTACCTGGGTATGTGAATGTAACTTCAATGCTGCCGCCATGATTGATTTGTGCAGTTGTTACACCAGATCCATCAAATACCTTTCGGTTAGATCCAGATAATCCTGCAGAAGCAGTAGTTGAAGCAATATTGTAAGTTACAGTAGTCTTAAATGTCCCCGTGTAGTTATCGTTGTTGCCAGTTAAGTTCTTCAATCTAGTTTCGGCAGATGGTGATAATGCAATTGTGTAAGTACCAGCATTAGTTGGAGTAATTGCATTGCCATCAGCATCTACAAATTGAAGATCATTCTTGGTTAAAGTGATAGTTTGTGCTGTTCCATCTGGAGCGTAAACAGTAGCTGAATAGTGAACATTATTAATATTAGCTGCAACTAATAAATCACTTTCTGAATTTAACTCACTTTCATTACACCCTTAGTCTAGGCTTATAAAAACTAAATTCAATTATTCCGGACTATACATATTTCTAAAATGTAAGCGCATACTCTATTACATTTTCAAAAACCTAACCTATTCAATTTTCAAAGTAGTAAAATAAATTTTCAAATTTTATTATTTAAAATTTGAAGGGGGTTATGATATAAAAAAAACAAAATAAGTGGACGATTGCCATTGTCTCTGCCTTAATTGGAATCGTTGCCTGCACCACTAGCGTGCAAGCCGCAGACACAACTAGCGACGTCTCAACAAATCAATCAACTAGTGCAACAACTACCAGCTACAGCAAGGCTGATTACTTTTCACGTAGTCCAAAGATTATCCGTGTTAAGCATTCCACTCCTGCCTATTCCGATGCAGCATTGACCAACTCAGTTCGCACCGCTAGAAGTGGTGAACACTTTTTAGTTCAAAGTCTAATTACACCAAATTGCAAGGCTCCAGTAGTCAGAACCACAACTGGCTTGTATTTACCAGCAAAAACAAGTTTGCTTGCTGCAGTCAAGGGTTACCAAAATCCAAAGGGCTACCATCAAGTTCACTACACTCAAGTTAAGTCTTATGGTACGGTCGGCTACAATTTGTACCGCGGCTATGAAGGAATTAAGACTTCCAAAGAAGACACAACTTGCCAGCTACTGATGATGTTGACCTGAAGACTTGGCAAAGTTAGGTTTTTCAAATGCTTCATGGTATGATATAGATAACTACATCGCACCGCTTAGAGCGCAAGCTTGGCAAGGCCGTTCTGCTCATATTGAGGCAATGATTCACCAAGCCTACCGATATATGGGTAAACCATAGCTTGCAGGTTGTTCTTCAAGTCCAGCATACGGCGTTGACTGTTCTGGTCTTGTAATGCAAAGTCTCTACGCTGGTGGGATTAGCCCAACTCCAACTAGTTCAATTGGTCATGCCCATCCCGGCAATGAATGGAATTCACGTAACCTTTGGGCCGACAAGCACCTGAAGCGCGTTCCATATTCTGAACGTCAACGTGGCGATCTTGTCTTTTACTACCAACCAGGTACTCACACTATCTGGCACGTTGCAATCTATCTTGGCAATAACCGCATGATCGAAAGCTGGCCACCACGTGTCATGGTCCAACCGATCGTTAACGGTCAACGCAACGTTATTGCCGGCATCAAGAGACCGTTTATTTAATAAGGAAAAATGAAACATCAAAAATTAATCCTTTTAGCAACTTTATTTAGCGCCGGTTTAATGCTCACTACTAGTCAGACTGCTTTAGCCGATACTACAACAAGCGCAAACCAAACTACCGCTAATAATAGTTCAAATTCAAATACTAATAACTCAACCAGTAATACAGATAATAAGGAACAAACTAATTCAAGTTCCACTGATTCTAGTCAAACTAAGAATGAAAACCAGAATCAAGCTCAGGACAAGAACGAAAATAAAACTGAGATTAATAAGCAGCCGGAGACTAAACCGCAAACTCAACCTAAAGCTCGCTGGATCAGTCAAAACGGCAAGCGCTACTATGTGGTCAACAACAAGCCAACCAAGGGTTTGAAGAAGATCGACAAGGATTGGTACTTGTTTGATAAAACTGGCGCCATGCTAACGGACGTCCGCAAAATTCCCAAGCAAAACAATTATGGCTACTTTGGTCAAAACGGTAAGCGCAAGTTCAAGAATACTAAAACTAGCCGCGCCTACTACTGGATCAACAAGTCAGGCAATATTACTGGCATCAAGAACTACACCAAAGTGATTTGTCAGCGTCCTGAAATGCCTACTGGTTGTGAAATCACCGCTGTAACAATGATGATCAACTTTGCTGGTAAGAACATTACTAAAGATCAAGCAGCAAAAATCATGCCACGCAGCCTCAACCCTAACAAAGGCTTCATCGGTTCACCTTATAAGAAGTTTCCGTTGGGCTTCTGGGTTGCACCAAATGGCGTTAAACCTGTAGTTAAGCACTATCTTGGTACTGCCACTAACATGACTAACTGCAGTATTGCCGCAATTAAGAAAAAGTTGATCCGCTCCCACCTAGTTGTGGCTTGGTTTGGCTGGTTCGACGGCTTTTCAAACCATGCAGTTGCTTTAACTGGTTATCACGGCAACACTTTGTACTACAACGATCCGTGGACTGGCACTAAACGTTCGATGAGTGTGGCAACTTTCCAACGTCATTGGGCATTGGATGGTCACCGTGCATTGAGTTATTAATTTGAATCAAAAAAGACGACTTGCTTTTTCAAGTAAGCCGTTTTTTGATGTTCTAATTGTCAGTCTAGAGAAAATTACGCAAAATAATGACTAATCACACTAGCCGC
The DNA here is from genome assembly GCF_001006945.1 of Lactobacillus sp. OTU4228. Lineage (NCBI taxonomy): Bacteria > Bacillati > Bacillota > Bacilli > Lactobacillales > Lactobacillaceae > Lactobacillus > Lactobacillus sp. OTU4228. The sequence goes on along the minus strand of NZ_CDLD01000015.1, from coordinate 58,496 downwards.
AGATTTAGCACAAATTATCAAGCAATCCTCATCCATCATAAAGCTAGGACTGTGATGCGGATAGTCTCCACCATCGGCTGGCTGACAGCCAACGTAGAAGAAACAGCCTGGCTTTTTCTGAGCAAAGTAGGCAAAATCTTCTGATGCATTGACCACGCCGCTGTCCTTCACAGTCGTCACTTCAGGAATGTTGCTCTCCTTAATCCACTTCTCTGCGTTCTCAGTCAATTTTTTATCATTAATTAAAACAGGGTAATTGTCATCATAGTCAAACTTCGATTCAACGCCAAAAGTAGCATCAACTCCATTAACAATTTGCTCAATCTGCTGGCGAATCTTTTTACGCGTATCTTCATTCATCACACGCACATCGCCCTTGAGCTTAACCTGTCCTTTGATCGCATTGTAGCTGCCCGCTCCATCAAATGAACCGATGGTAACACTGCCGACATCAAACGGATTCAGGCGTCTTGACACAATCGTCTGCAATTCCGTAACAAAATATGATCCAGCGACAATGGCGTCATTACTGAGCTGTGGCATCGAAGCATGCCCACCTTTACCTGTGAAAGTTAGGTCAAAGTTTGCACGTCCGGTTTGCGTTGGACCTGAGTGAAGTTGAACTGTTCCAGTTGGCATCGTGCTCATTACATGAATACCATAAATGTCGTCGACACCGTCAAGTGCACCATCTTTGATCATCGATAACGCGCCACCAGGTGCAACCTCTTCTGCTGGTTGATGAATGATGCGAATACTGCCGTTGATCTCATCTTTTAGTTCAATTAAGCATTTGGCTAAAACTAATAAGTATGCGGTGTGACCATCGTGACCGCAAGCATGCATGACACCTGGATTCTGCGACTTGAATGGCAAGTTATTATCTTCTTGAATAGCGAGGCCATCGAAGTCAGCTCGCCAAGCCAACTTTTTACCAGGTTTATCTGGATTGATGTCCACGACTATACCATAGCCGTCGCCGCAGTCTCTCATCTTACAGTCCAAGTTGCTGTAATAGTCTTTGATAAAAGCAGCGGTGTTCTTTTCATGGAAAGAGACTTCGGGATGCTCATGTAAGTAGCGGCGAAGTTCGATGATTTCGCTTCGATGATCGTCTAAAAGGGTCATTAGCTTTGATTCAAAATTAGGATTCATAAAGGTGCCTCGATTCTATAATTAGTTTTATTTTTAGCTTAATTATAAGGCGATCCTTATGTTTAGTGGTGAATTTTGAATGCATATGAAAACAGCATCCCCCGACTGGAGGGATGTTGCTTGTTTATTCTGCAGCTTTCTCAAGTGCTGCTTGTAATTCTGGATCAACTGCATGAATATATAATCCGTGAACACCACGCGTCATCAAAACATTGAACTCATTTTTCAAAAGTTCATCAGCATAACTTTCAGTAGAATTACGTTTTTGCGTGGCCTTACTATTCTTACTTTCCGAAGGATCATGAACAATTTTCCTATTTCTATACTTAACAGAAGGTCCTAATTCAACGCCTACATAATTCAAGTCAAAACCTTGCACAGTATAAGTTGAGCCAATTTCATCAATTGTGTAATCCTTCTCTGCCCAAGAAAGATCACTATACTTTACATGATTCTTAGAATGGTGTCTGCGTTCAAATTTGTCACGAGTATTAATTTCCTTATTCCATGGCATCTTCCAACCATTTTCGGAAACTTCCCAATAATCTTGCCCCTTCGGTAATTTTCTCTTTCCACCAGAATAGTCCCAGTCAAACGTGGCTACCATTCTACTGATACCGTTATTGTGATCCTTATCTTTCTTTTCAATTGCCTTCTGCATCTCAGCAGGACTCTTAAAAATCTTAATCTCATACGTAGGATCTTTAGGAATTTTACCAACGATGCCTTTATCTACTAGATCACGAATCCACTTAACAGTTTGAGGAGATGCATCAATTCTCATTTGGTTATGCAAATGAATGATGTTCTTTTCACCGATAGACTTTTCTAACTCCTTAAACTTATTACCAGTCCAAACTGCAGAAGTAGAAAGCACCTGTTTAGGATCGAAGACAGCCATTACAACTTTGGCTCTTTTTACAATATCCTTTAGCATGTTAGTGCCAACTTTGACATCAGGATATCTTTTATCGTTTGAGTATGACTGACTAGATTGTGTTAAAAGTAGGTGGGCTTCGTCAATTAAAGCGATATCCACTTTTTCATCGGGTTGAACGTGCTTAATAAATGATACTGGCTTTTCTACGGTTACCTTGTCATCTTTTTCAAAAAGCTTGCGTGAAATATCGGCATAAACCTTCAACTGCTCATCTTGATTCACAAGCATTGATACGGAAAGTTTCTTGTGAGAATCTGGCTCTTCCTTATCATTAAGCTGATCTTCATGAACCAAATCATAGAAAATATTGCTCATTAAAACCGTCTTACCTGAACCGGCATCCCCTTCTACCAGAATTAGTTGACCGTTTTCCACATTCTTATTCCTTTGTTCAACTAAAGCCTGATTGATTTTATCGATGATTTCAGTTTTAGCTCTAAGTTGCTCGCCAGTAAGTTTATTAAATGGGGATGCTTTAAATAATGCGGATGATTCTAAGATCTTTTTGGCAGGAAAAAGCTTTGGGTCTTGCTTGCCTAATTTCTTCCAGATCTTATCAAATAGATCATTGAACTCCTGAGAATCATAATATTTATTTTGTTCATTATGACGACGATTATTCAGTTTTTTGACTGCAGGCACACTGCTCAGATATTGCATCAGACGATTTTCAACATCCAAAGTCATGGACTTATTAAAATGCTCGTGCCCGATTACGTACATTTTTACGTCTTTTGCATTCTTTAATTTAAAGAAGTCCTCACGTTCTTTTGGATCTGCATCCAAGTGCTGAATAGTTCGACGTTGAATATCATTTGTTTCGCCAACATAGACTGTATATTGATTCACTTTTTCAGGATCGTCAATGATGTATACAGTTGGATAATCGATCAATAATGATTGTTTATTTTCATCGTCAGAGAATTGATTACGAATTTGATCATTAAGCTCAGTCGCCGTATTTATATCATATTTAACTGGATAAATTATGGGATCTTTCAATGCGGATTTAGACAATGCTATAGTGTCTCCTTTGAACGCTAATATTAATAATCTTATTATACAAAAATCTATGGCAAAACTTTCAAATTTCACCATAAATAATCACATAGTTTATTCCAATCCATTCACTTGATTAATCAGCTTTTCATTAACTAAACTTTGCTTTTCAGCAGCATCATTGACGAATTCGAAGACAGACTTATCAATTTTAGAAACATTAATATAAAACACTGTATCAACTCTTGCATTATAGATCATCAAGCGTTTAATTACTCTGTCATTGAAATGATTATAAAAACCCAATGTATAGTACAAAAGGAGTTGTCGTACCCAATATGGTTGCATGGTAGTTTTATTGGATGCCTTAAGATCGATTATCGTGTGTGAAAGCAAATAATCACCATCACCTGAAAGATAACCATTCTTAGTCGAAGCGGTAAACGCAGTTACACTAGGCCGACCATATTTCCAAAAGAACATCTCAATTCGTTTCAACATTAACTTTAAGTTTTCAATGGTAATTTGGTTAGGATAATTTACTGGCTTCCTATAGGTGCCACTTCGAAAAGCTATCTCCCATGCACAAATATCTAGACCTATATTAAAGACTTCATCCGGAATTTCATCTATATTAGCTGCCTTTTCAACTAGAGGCTCCAGGCTTTTTTCTTTATCCATTATTTCATCAAAATAGTCTGATGAGATAAGACCTGCATCCAAGTATCGCTTTAATTCAATATTTGGAAGATCAAAGGCATTAATATCTCCAAGCAATATATAACGAGTTAAATAATCTAACAATGTACCAAAATTGGATGGCGTTATTGTCTCGTCATCCTCAGGTATTAAGGCATCTTTACTTAAATGATCAACATGAAATTCACTAGGTCTTATGATTCTATCCAATGGTAGTGACTTGGCTTGCTTAGCAAATCGCGTAATCGAATTAGGTATAGTCGTCATATCCTTGTCCTCCTTTATTTATATAGTATATATACATTTCTACATAAAAAGAGCCAGTGAATTTTTGGTTCACTGACCTAATTTTATTATTTATCCCTTTGTCTACTGACGTTATTTCACGAGGATTATAGTCTGGTTCTTAATATTCTTCAGTTTCATAATCATTATCGGTATTTTGATCAAAAATCGTATTTTTTTAATCATTTGGTGTCCTTGATTTATATAATTTTTAGCTAATGAAATTAATGATACTTTGGGATTACAAATTTTATAAAACGAGCTGTTTCAATAGCGCTTGGAGCATCGCCTTGTGCATAATAGATGGTCATTGTATCTTTACTTAACTGAATATCGTTTTTATGTAAATATCTTTTTGCAGCATTAAGAACACTCTTTTGTTGATCTGGGGTCAAAGTAAACTTTTCGCCTGAATAGCCATTTATCGTCACAGGTTTACCATCTAAATCTGTAATTGCATTTTCTAAATTTTTCTTTGCTATTTTTATATCAGATTCAGAAGACCATTTACTAGAAGCAACTCTATTAGCTATGTTATAAGCCTTGTCATAAGCTTTACATTTATCTTCAGACGAATAGTAGTAAATTAAAGAAGCGTAATTTCCTGAAAAACCTAAAAAGTGTAAGTTATTCCCATTCACCCACTTACCAAATTGATATAATTTTTCAACAGAAGCGGGACTAAATGTCTGATCTTTACCTGAATTTTCAAAGGCTGAGACTGGAATATATTCTTTAGTATCTTCAGGTTCTTCACCGTCCCATGTAGCTATTTGATAATATGATTTACCATGAATATTAGATACTATTTTTCCTTTATCATTAATTGCAACTTCATACTTGCGGTCTTTTATTGCAAAAGCTCCCAAGATTCTGTTTCCATTCTCGTCATACATATATGAGTTATGCAGACATAGCAAATCAGCATCTTCTTCGTCATCGCTATCATCACTTTGATTAGAAGTAGTATCATCTGTCGATGAATTACCCGTTGCTGATGACGTGCCATTATTCACTGGAGCAGTACTTTGACCATTAGTAACTGGTGTAGCTGGGGTATTACTCTTCTTATCACCTGTAATATTATCGTTTGAAGTATTCTTAGTCACACTCGAAGTAGCATTATCAGCACCAGTATCCCAATCAACATTATTAAATCTAATAAATTGATTGCGTCCAATTTGAACATACTTCTTACCCTTAATTGTTACAGTACTTAAAATTGGTACAACCTTACCATGCTTAACCATCTTCTTACCAACACGACGACCTTTAGCATTATAAACATAAGAATTTTTACCGACTAAAACAGTACTTGCATCGGCACTCGTTTTAGTTGAGCTTTTAGTAAAATTGCTCATCTTAATGAACTCATTTTTACCGATTTGAATGTACTTTTTACCATGAATTTTCTTAATTGCAAGAACCTTAAAACTGGTCCCATTCTTAACTGAGTCAGAACTAAGTTTTTGACCTTTCGCATTATAAATATAAGCATTATGTGATAAGTAGGCATTTCTACCAGTTCTTACAGTTGCTGCTTGAACATTATTATTTTGTACTAATCCCACTGACAATAAAGCAAGTCCAGCAAGACTTACTAATATATTCTTCTTCAATTTCTTAATCTCCATAGATTTATCTTCTATATCTTTTTCCTTATAAACTCAATTATACGCCCAAGCGTTATAATGAACTTGTAGAATTTGAATGAATCTACGGAGGATAACATGAAGAGACACACTAAATTATTAATTTTTGTAGCAATGCTATTATGTGCTATCGGACTCATCAGCACTAATAGTAAAACAGTTCAAGCAACATATCTTAACGGAAATGACTACACTGACATGTGTAAGAGATATGTTAAAGTAGTCAAACCAGTTAAAGTTTACAAAGTAAGAACTGGTACTTGCGAAGCTAACAATCACTTCAAGTATTATGGCAAACTAAAGAAAGGCAGTCATGTTTGGATCTCACGTTGGTTAATGAGCACTGGTGGTGGTTGGGTCATCATCAATGATGGTAAATATTATTCAACTCGTCGCACATTCTTCTTTGCAGTTAACCCACATGGTTACAATCGTGCAAACTGGTACAAAAGAATAGCATAAAAACAAGAGCAAGCTCCACTACAGAACTTGCTCTTATTTCTTTTCCAATTAGATCATTTTCGTTTACATCAAATTACTAGACCTAACATACAAATTAACCTATAAATTTGAGCATTAAACAAAGCCAGCCGCAATTCATCGCCAATCTATGATCCATGAGCCGTGTCTCTACTTTTAACCCAGTTGACTTTAGACCAGCTTAAATTGCATCATCAGTTTTATTTCCTACTCACTCTGTTAGTCTCAACGCTACCCGCTTTGACTTCTACTGGTTGGGCTTCGCCTTTTACATGTAAAGCCTTTCCCTTTTCATCGTCATCGTAACACCGGTTGCAGAGTTATTCAAAGATTAGTGCTTAGTTATAGATAATATTTTTTCGTAAATTGCAATAATAAATTGAACACTTATGCTGTTTGATAGATACGATCCAATTCCTTTTCAAAGATTTCATCTGGGGTATGATATGCTAAGATCTTTCTCAGCAGTGAATTGCACCGGGTTTCAATATTAATGATGTCTTGAAGAGAATAGTTATTGATGTAATCACCTTTAGGAATAAACCTACGAATAAGGCCGTTATGTCTTTCAACAGTACCTTTATCGCAAGAAGTATATGGATGGGCGTAATAGACTAAGGTATTAGATACTTCCTCTAGATTGGAAAGATCCGCAAACTCTGAACCATTGTCAGTTGTAATTGTCTTGAAGATTTCATTCCAGTGCTCACTATACTGCTTATGTAGAGTTTGAAAAGCGCTCATAACACTGGCAGCTGTCTTGTCTGGAATACGCAAGATTAGAAACTCACGGCTCATTCGCTCAGACAAAGTTAGCAGTACTTGATCATCTCTAGTCTTATGTCCTAAGACTAGGTCGCATTCCCAGTGACCAAACTCTTTTCAATCATTAATCTCTTTAGGGCGTTCTTCAATGCTTCGACCTAATTTCTTCTTGTTCTTATGAACACGATGAATTTTAGTATTACGCTTTAACTTCTCAGGCAAATCAGAGTTTCTGATAGCCAACAAGCCTTGATCTACATAGTTATATAGAGTTCTAGTGCAGACTATCTGGTCGCTGCTAAATTCACCCACAGCCAAGCAGCGATTGGCACATACATCAAGTGACCAATTGTCTTCAAAGAAATGCTTATTGACATACTTGATAAAGTCAGATTTCTTCAAGAAGTCTGATTTGCGACCACAGTGGCGTCGGTTAGTCTGATAAACACTTTGACCATGATCAGCCTTGTAACGCTTCTGTTTGCCACGATAAAGAGTAACAGTGCCTCGTCTAACTTCGTAACTGATTGTAGAAGGCGAACAGCACAACTCACGAGCAATTGCTCTAAGAGAAAATCCATCTTTGATACGAGTTTGGATAATAACTCGCTCTTCTAATGACAAATGTTTTCCTTTTTTGTGCTTAGGCATGATAGAATGTAAAGAGTCCATTTGTGACCTCGTTTCAAGATGTTTTGTGGTAATTACATTCTATCAAACGGGTCCAGATGGACTTTTTATTTTTCTAAAGTGTTCAATTTGATTTTACAATCGGCGAAAATTTAATTTCTAATCTTTCTCAAAATAATAATCATCAAGTGCATAAGTAGTAACCGGCTTAATATGAAGCTGATATTTCTCAATTAAATCGGTTAATTCTTGACCATCGATTAAAGTTACTGTACGATTACCCTTCATCGCAATTCTTTTAGCGGTGTCTGTGTAATAACTTGTAGTTACGAAAATGCCATATTCAGCATTAAAACTATCCATTGTACCCTTAAAATCACGGATTTCTGCTTCACCAACTGGACCTGAAGTATACCTTTTACATTGAATTGCTACCCGACTTGTTCTAAATTCATCTGAACGAAAATAACCGAAGCCATCGATACCATGATCTCCAGATATTTGAACTCCTTTTTCCTTATCTATTGCCACTCCCATTTTTGAAATTAACAAGCGCGAGAAGCTTTCAAATTTTTCAGGTTTGAACTTTTTGATTTGATCCAACAACTGAGTCTTCCAATCATTATCAGCAGAATCTTGTTCATCATTTGAATCTACTGCCTCTTCTTTTTGGTCATTAGCTAATTTCTTAGCCTTGTTTCTCTCAGCACGTAAAGCGTTCTTCTTGTCCCAATATGCTGCGATAATTCTTTGTTGTTCTTTTGAAGGATAATTAGTTAAATCAGCAGATCTACCTAAATCTGTTAAGACAACATCTTGATTACGTTTTAACTCTTCAACATAACCAACTGAATAAAGATTCTTTAAACCAAAATTGAAGTCGAATAAAAATGGAGAATACATCCCCGTTTTTGCTTTTTTCGTATAATAAACACCTTCATAAGTTAAACCATCATATTCATTTTCCGCTATGGTTCGACGAATCTGTTTTCTAGAAGCTGAACCTCCCAGATCTCTAAGAGCCATAACAATTGCTTTTCCAACATCACGTCGTTTATATTTTTTCATTTTTATATTTTTCCTTTATCTTTATTTCTGTTTTTCACTTCAATTTAATACCCAGCAACTTAAGCACCTGCTCATTCTTTTTACTTTGTTTCTCTGCTGCATTATTTACAAATTCAAATACTGATTCATCAATATCGGCAATCTTGACAAAATATACTGTATCAGTCCGAGCATTAAAGATCATCAAACAGTTAATTTTTTTCATCGTTAAAATGATTATAAAAACCTAAAGTGTAGTAAACAAGGAGTTGTCTAACCCAGTATATTTGCATACTTTGAGCATTTGAAACTTTTAAATCCACCAAAGTATCTTTAAGAAGATAATCTCCTTCACCTGCTAAACAATTATTTTTAGTTGAAGCAATAAATGCATCCCTAGTAGGTCAACCATACTCTTCAAAGAAATGCTCCACTCGCTTAAGCATCTCTCTAATATGAGAAATAGTAACTTTATCAGGATAAGTCTCAGGTTTTACATATATGCCACTACGATATGCTTCTTCCCAAGCACAAACATCTCTAGCCATTTTAAATACTTCATCAGGCAAGTCATCAATTTCTGACGTGGCTTTTGCTATTTTCTTCAATCGTTCCTTTTCATCAACGACTTTTACAAGATCATCTGGTGACACGAGTCCTTGATCAAAATCTTTTTTTAACTGAATATTAGCAACATCAAAAGCATGATCATCTGTTAATAGAATTGCCCTAGTTAAATAATCAACCATTGTCCCTACATTACCTGCAGCTATGGTCTCATCATCCTTGGATATCATACCTACTGTGCCTAGTTGCTTTGCAGTAAAAGCATTGCTTCTAATAATTTTATTTAAAGGCAAAAGCTTAGGCATTTTTGCAAATTGACTAATTTTAATAGGAATCTCCATTTTCTTACCTTTTCTATAATGTATTTGATTATATTTTATAACTTTTTAGTCAAAAAAAGAGCTAGTGAACTAAGCTCACTAGCTCCCAGATATGGAAATGTATTATATTTTTCTTCCCTCAACTCTTTCAATAAAGGAAGTAATCGCGTTAAAGTAATCTTCCTGATCGTCAAAGATTGAAAAGTGACTACCATTAGGACAGATATGTGCTTCACCCTTAGGTAATCTCTTGGCTACAGCTTTTATTTCTTCAGGGTTCATACTGTCATATTTAGCACCTAAAACTAAAGTTGGAACTAAAATTTTCTTCAAACGATCACGAATAGTCCAATCTTTACATGAACCAGTGATATTGAATTCAGTCGGACCTTGCAAAGTAACATAGACTTGCTCATTTAAATGATCAAATGTACGTTTTACAGCATCTGGCCACTCCGGAATTCGGCAAATACAACGATGATATAATTTCATCAATAATTCACCGTAATGAGGATCATCGTACTTTCCAGCAGCTTCTATCTTCTTCATATAAGCTACGTCATCAGGATCCATCGTGTCGCGATATTTATTGATATATTTTGCATAATCCTGATAGCTATCAACCATATTAGAATCAATCACCGCTTTTACATGCTTACCATATTGTGATGCAGCATATTCAAGTGCAAAAAGTCCTCCAAATGATTGACCGTATAAGTAAAATTGTTCCAAATGCCAAGCCTTCCGAACTTCCTCAATTTCATCAATAAAACGAGGAATGTTCCAAAGTGTTGGATCATCTGGTTGATCTGAAAAATAGGATCCCAATTGGTCATAATAAATAATTTCAACTTCTGGATGTTTCTTAATGTAATCAGAAAATGGCTCCAAATATTCATGGGTCATACCAGGGCCACCATGAAGAAGCAACATCTTAATTGGACCTTGACCTTCACGTCTGGTCCATACATGATAATCGTCTTGCAATGTTACGATTTTAGTTTCAGCTGACATGCTATTACCTCCTACTCAATCTGTTTACTTATATTATAGAGGATAATTTATGTATGCGCTTTCTATTTTGCTATAAAAAAGTCTCTTGACTAAGTCAAAATAACCCAATCAAAAGACATTTTTAACTATTTTCTACCTATTCGGCGTAACATCAACGCGTGCTGTTTTAACCTCGGACCAGTCACTGATCAAATTACTGTGAAGTGCACGAACGCGAACTTCGTAAACTTGGCCCTTCTTAAAGTCTTGTCCAAAATCATTCGTTGGATCGTCTACTATATCGCCACTCCTAGCTTTACTAAAGAAGGTTGCCCACTTATTGCTGCCTTTCAAACTATATTGAATCTCATAGCTGTCAGCTTCTGGGTTAACGTCCCATTCAATGTTGATATATGGTTCATCAGAACCATGGTCGTCATAATAACTAACTTTAAGCGTTGGTGTCTTTGGTTTCTCATGACTGCCCTTTAAAGGAATATAGTAAGTAAACTTTTGATTTGCTGAAACTGGGCTAAAGCTTCTACCTTCTTCATCATTCACCGCACGAACAGCAATATCGTAAGTTTCACCGTTAATTAGTCTATTCTTTGAAATTGTCTGAGTTAAAACATCAGGATAATTGCCGTCAGGGGTGAAATTACTATGTCCAATCATTGATGCGGCATCAAGCAAAGGATCATTTGATCTATACCGTCTTAGAGAAGAACCATAAATTCCATAACCAGTCGCGTTATCAGCTTTAGTATAATCAACCTTGATTCCATCTTCAGTTGAGCTAACCTTAGTCAACTTAGGCGTACTTGGAAGAGCATTCGTATCTTCGCTAGTCAACTTAAAGCTGAAACGACCACGAGCAGAACCTTTTTCTAGATAATAAGTCCCTTTCTCTAAATTCCAGGAATATTTTCCATTTTTTAAGGTTCCTTTGGTTTTCCATGGATTTAACGCATAACCATAATCTGTGTCCTGCACAATTTGAATGTCATTATTGTTAAAAATATTAGACCGACTGTTCTCATACACAGGTTGAACAGACATATTCATCGTTACCTTTTGATCTTTATCCAGCGTAAATTTATATCTATTCATCGTATTCAGCTTTTCAGTATGATACATATCAGTCATACCAGTAACCGTCTGTCCTATTTTTATTGGGATAGCTGAGGTAAAACGCGTTTCTAACGGATAAGTTTTATGAGAGAAAGTCTCCAGCTTATTTCTGATCTTGGTAATCCGTGTAGCGCTAGTCTCAATCTTTACATTTTTACCAGATTTAGTAGTCAAATTGTAATGACCAGAACGCAAATAGAAGACTTTGGTATCCTTGTTTTTACCCTTATAAGGGATGCATTCCCAATTTGAAGTATTAAGGATCTTATATTTTGCCTTAGTGGCAACAGTTAATCTGGTTGGTGCTTTGAAATAGAAACGGTATTGATTGCCTTTTCTCACATAGCTGGTTGCATTATCAGAAATTGGTACTGTTGCAGCTTGAACGTTAGTATTCAAACTAAATAGCAATGCACCAGCAGCTACTGCACCAATTAAATAGCCTCTCCTCTTCATAGTTTTAACCTTCTTCTGCTTAATAATCCTCAAGTTCTTCAAGTTGACCATCAGCCGACTGATAAGCCTTCTTGACTTGATCTAACTTGAGTTCAGGGATAAAGTTCATTGTCTTAGCTGGATTTAACACATCAAGCAATTGAACTCGCATCATCTTATCAATCTTTAATTTCTTTTCAGGCAACTTCAAGATTGTATTCATATCTTTCATGCTATTGTACTTTTCAACTGTCTTGTTTACTTCGCTAGCTAAATAAAGCCAAGTACGATAATCAACTGTTACAACCTCATTCTCTGGAACTTCAAGTTCCAACAAAATTTCACCGGCATCCGGCATTTCGGTTACATGCTCTGGAAATGGTGTACAAGAGATCGGTATCTTTTTAGCCAAAATTGGCTTCTTTGCTTCTGGCAACGTATCTTTAATAATCTTTTGCAACAGATATTGTTCAAGATAGATATTCTTGAAATATTGATCTTGTGTACGAATCGCATTAAGTAAATATGATTGCTCATCAATACTGATCTTGCCGTTCTGTCTTAAATCCGTCCAACCTTTTTGACTAATTGTATACTGTAAAGTTAATGTTTTCATTTTATCTTCCTTGTTAACGTATTTCTTATATTTATTATAACAAAAAGCCAGCACACTATAGCATTCCATAGTATGCTGACTCTTTAATTTAAGTTAGATTTTTTACCTATTAAAATTTAGAATTAGATCAATCAAATCCTGTACTTTCTGCAGATCAGCAGAGCTAATCACTTTTACTTCATTTGGCATTTCGAAGTGAGCATAATAATCAACAAAACGTTGAATAATATCCATATTCACTGAATATTCTCGATCACGATTGCGTTGGTCGAGAATTTTTAACGCATGAGTTAATGATTCCTCACTTAGTGGATCATTGGCATCCAGTAGTGGTTTAAAACAATCGATCACATACACTTGATAATTATCCGGTACTCTTTTCAAGATATCATTAATTGGATTAAATCCATGCTCGCCTAAATTTGTATTATCGACAATAGTTGGTAGGCCATTTTGTAACCGTGTTTGCAGTATTTGATTAAAAATTTGCCACACGATTTTCTCAGTTTGATTCACAAAGTTTATTTGGGGATGCCCATTATTTGAATTAATTCCATTTAAACGAATTCTTATCTCATCAGCTGAGATAGTATAGTTTTGTAAATCGTTCATCTTAATGAAACTAGATTTACCTGAAGCTTGTGGCCCCAACATTAAGATTAACGGTATCCTTTTCATATTATTGGTCATCTTGGTAATACAAATCCTTAAATTTCTTATGCTTATATTGTTGAGCAAGTTGTTGCGTCTTCCAGGCAACGCCACTTACCCATGGACCGGCTCCTTGAGCAAGTACTAAAACAGATTGACCGTTCTCAGTATGTAGACCATAGAAGTCTCCATCCCCTGCTTCCTGCATCCAACCACGGACATTCATATAATTTATTCCATGAACACGTTGACTTCCCATACCAGCCATTCCCCAATTTTTGGTTGCTTTATGATATGATGCAGACATATCACCATAAGTATATTTATCAAGAAAACCAGCTTTTACTTTATGCAATTCTTGTACGTAATTATCAACGTTGATTTTGTTTTGACTTATTTTAATAATAGACATTTTATCATCATTATAAGTATACCAAGTACCTTGAAATTCAGTTGGCACATTAAACAATCCGTCGTCTCCTGGTAAGTTTGATTTTTTACCAGCAGAATCTGAAGAATCATCGCCTGAATCCGAACGCTCATCGTTCACCTTGGCATTTTGAGCTAAACTATTTACCAAACTATCTGAGTCACGTTTATTCAAATAATCAACCGTTTGCTTCATGGTCACAGATCCTAATTTTTTACCATTTGAAAAGAGATAATAAATATTCTCTCCATTCACTTGCTTAAGAGTATATCCAGCATCTGCCGATACCATATAAGCTACGCCGCTACCCTCATTCATATATGAATAATTTGACTGATTCTTTAAATCGACTTCAATACCGTTTTGCTTACCATCAAGTAAAGCCTTGTTCCAACTACCAGAATAACGATCACCAGCATATGCAACCACAACTGCTACCGTTTTCTGCGGACTTAGATCTTGATCTGATAAGTGCCCCATCTTTGTAGGTCGTTTCTTGTTCTTAGTTACTTTGATAGTTGCACTACCTTTAGATGAAGTCTTTTGCTTAGGCTTTTGACTGCAGCCAGCTAAAGCTAAACCTGCTAACAAAATTACTGATATTTTCCCAATCTTTTTCATTTCATCCTCAACTTTCCAATTCAACGACATTTTACCACTTATCAAGCATTCAAAAAGGCATAGTCAGATTTACTCTGACTATGTCTTTTTAAAATATTCATTAAAATAAGATTTCTATTACTTAGCAGCCTTAGCTAAAGCCTTGGTCTTGAATGCATAAGCGCTGGCATGTTGATCTGCACCAGTAGCAATCTTCAAAGCCTTCACCTTTTTACCTTTAACAGTTCTGATTACAGGGATGTAGTAAACACCATCACCAGCCAAGTTAACCCAATTGTTAACGTTAAAGCCCTTCTTAAAGTTATAAGCTGCATAAATATTCTTCTTCATAACCTTCTTGATAAAAGCATTACGCTTCTTTGAAGAAACATTATATACATTCTTCTTAAAGAATTTTTGTGAAGGTACATACAACTTATCTTTGTTAGCAGTGTGAGCAGTAATCTTCAATGTATAAATGGTCTTTTTATCACTGCTGAACTTGTCAGTTTCACGATAGTACCAAGTTCCCCGAGTTGCCTTAGGTGTTGTATATTTACGAGCAATGCCATATTGACTAGCTGCATAAACATTTTGACTTTGCATCCCTACAAAGAAAATACTAACGAATGCAACTAATGACATTAGGAACAAATATCTTTTTCTCATAACAAGTACCTCCTACTATTAGTCTTTTCATCATAAAAAAGTTTCTATATAAGCAATTATTCAAAATCAACTAAATCTGAAATTTGATATCTAGTCGTAGCAATCTCAGGCTCAGCCTTTGGATCATGCTTACCAACCGCAATTGCCATCACCGGAACATACTGCTTAGGGTCAAGTCCCATTGTGGCTGCAGCTTTAGTTGAATCATAACCGGCCATTGCATTAGTATCATAGCCATGCTCACGAGCTATCAACATAAACTGCATTGCAGCAAGTGAAGTATCAACCATTGAATCAGCAACTAACATTTCCTTTGGTGCTTTTTCATATAAAGGCATAAAAGTATTTAAAGCCGCATCCATAGCTTCCTTAGTTACCTTTTTGGCTTCATACATACTATGCCATAATTTACTATACTTTTTAAAAGCCAAAGTATTGCCAAAGAATAGAACAATTGCCGAACTTTTATCGATCTGTGGGAAGTTAAACTTCATAAAATATTTATGCAGTTTTTCTCTTCCTTTATCTGTATCAACAACTACAAATCTCCAAGCCTGTAAGTTGCATGCAGATGGTGCCGTGATGGTTTCTTTAAGCATTTCGGTCATTTCTTCACGACTAATTTTTACTGAAGGATCAAATCTACGTACAGAATGTCTTCCAGTTAAAACATCATGAAAATCATTATTAATAATAGCCATAATAAGCCTCCAAAAATATGATACCGCTTACACACTTTAATAATAACTTATTTATAGCATTCTTTTCAATTGCTAATTTATCTATTTTAGCTTATGCTGAAAACGATTACTAATTATACAGGAGGCTTAAAATATGAGAATTGCAATTGCCGGTGCTGGAGCTATGGGCTCAAAGTTCGGCTGGCATTTAAAGAAGGCTGGCAATGACGTTATCTTAATTGACACTTGGGACAGAAATATTGCCGCCATCCGTGAAAATGGCGTAGTAGCTAGAGTTAAGGACGAAGAAATTGCGGAAAAGATGCCAATTTACAGTCCTGAAGAAATCGATGAGCAACATGAAAGCGTTGATCTTTTAATCGTCTTTACCAAGTCAATGCAGCTAGAAAATATGTTAAACAGTCTGAAGCCAATCATTAGCAAAGATACTTATGTGCTCTGCTTGCTTAATGGCTTAGGTCACGAAGATGTGCTAGAGAGATTTGTCACTCGCGATCACATCATTATGGGTGTCACGATGTGGGCATCAATGATGACGGCGCCTGGCCACATTACTTTCGCCAATGACAATGGTAACGTCGAAATCCAATGCCTTGATCCAAAAGGTAAAGACGAGACGCAAAAGATCGTTAAGATTTTGACTGATGCTGGTTTGAATGCTAGTTACAGTGAAAACGTCATGTACTCTATCTGGCGTAAAGCTTGTGTTAACGGCGTGGTTAATGCTCTTTGTGCTTTGCTTGATGCTGACTGCAAGCAATTTGGTCACACTAAGGAAGCTGACGAGTTGACTAGAAATATCGTACAAGAATTTGCGGATGTTGCTCAATACGAGGGCGTCAACTTGGATCGCAAAGAAGTTATTGAACACGTTGAAAGTTTGTTTGATACGCCACACTATCCTTCAATGCATCAGGATTTGGTTCAAAACAATCGTCCAACTGAGATCGACTATATTGACGGTGCCGTTTGGCGCAAGGGCTTGAAGCATAGTGTTGCCACTCCATACTGTGCTTTCATCACGCGTTTGATTCATGCTAAGGAAGATATCCTCAAAGTTAAATAATTTATGATCACAAAAATTTAAGCACCAATAGCTATCTCAAGTATAGTTATTGGTGCTTTCTTTATATATTTTATTAGTAATATATAATATATTCATTAATATTTTCTGTTATTTTTATAAATTTCATATAGCAAATCACGTTATAATGTAAACGAATACATTAATAATATTATTAATGTCTGCTTATTTTAGCCATCTCAAGAATAAGGAGATGATCATGATGGTTGAAGCGCAGCAAAAGAAACAAGCTAAGAAAATGCTTTGGATAACATTAGCAATGATGGCCTTCTCCACAGTATGGGGATTTGGCAACGTTGTTAATGGTTATGTCTACTTTGATGGTACCAAGGTAATTTTTAGTTGGGTCTTAACGTTTTTACTCTACTTTATCCCCTACGCATTAATGGTTGAGGAACTTGGTGCTACATTCAAAGACTCAGAAGGTGGTGTTTCATCCTGGGTTAACGAAACTATGGGTGTTAAATGGGCCTACTATGCAGGTTGGACCTATTGGGCTTGCCACGTTGTTTATATTTCTAGTAAAGGTACAGGTGGATTAAGAGCTATGTCATGGGGCATCGCTGGTAATACTCAATGGTACGACAGTTTACCAACAGTCACTACGCAATTTGCTACTTTGATTATCTTCCTATTCTTCTGCTGGGTAACCAGCCGTGGTGTACCCGTTTTAAAGACTCTAGCAACAATTGCTGGTACTTCAACCTTCATTATGTCAATCCTTTTTATTTTGATGATGTACGCAGCTCCTGCAATTAACCCACACGCTAGTTTTTACAGCATTAACTTAAACTGAAAGAACTTACTACCCAACTTTAATTTAAAATACTTAACTTCACTGTCTATTCTGGTGTTCAGTGTTGGCGGATGTGAAAAAATTTCACCATGTGTTAACAGATTGAAAGATCCTTCAAGAAACTTCCTTAAATCGATGTTTGCTTTAGCTGCCATGGTTATGGTGTCAGCCATTTTAGGAACTTTTGCATTAGCATTAATGTTCGATCCTAAAGTTATTAATACTCATTTTAATGAATATGTATCCAATGGTACTTATATGGCATTTGATCGACTTGGTGAATATTATCACGTTGGTGGATTATTTATGAAAATCTATGCTTGGTGTAACGTCATCGGTCAATTCTCAACTCTAGTTTTAAGTATCGATGCTCCACTAAGAATGTTGCTTGGTAGCCGTGAAGCAAAACTTTATGTTCCAAAGAAGCTTTTGAAACTAAACAAACATGGCGCCTATATCAATGGTATTGGGTATTCGCTGCCTATGTAGCTTTGAGAAAGCATCAGAAGCAATTCAAGAGCTTTTATAAAATGACTAAACACCAATGGTTAGCTTACACCGCAGGTATTTGGTGTTTCTTTGTCACTGCAATCTGTTGTCTGATAGGTATCTACTCAACTGATCCAATGACTTTGTTGCTTAACATTTTGACACCTATTGTTTTGACGGCATTAGGTTTAATTTTACCAGCTATTAAGAAACATGAAGATGCCAAGATCGGTTAGATAAATATTTTATAGACAGAAAAAGTTTAGCTCTAAATGAGGCTAAACTTTTTGTTTACTTTCCTTCTTCTGCTAATCTCAAATTTTTATCAAACTTACGCCATAAATAATGTACTAAATAGCAAATTGCCACAAATGGAATGGTATAATACAACGCTACTCGTTGTGTTGGGTCAAACCAAATTAATATGCAAGAAAATAAACTTGCAAAGAAAGCAAAATATGGAACTACAGGATACCAAGGTGTTCTATATTTTAATTCACTCAAATGATGCCCATCTTTGAGAAATTGTTTTCTAAAATTGAGTTCTGCCCATGCAATCGCCATCCAAACAATTACAACTGCTAAGCCTGAAATAGAAACCAATACTAAATATACGGTACTAGCAGCTACTTTACTTGAAATCAATACAAAAATTCCATCTAGCATGCTAACACCCAGTGCTAATGTTGGTACACCATTTTTACCAGTTTTCTGAAAAACCTTAGGTATAGTTCCTTCGTTGCTTAAGGACCATAGCATTCTAGTAGAAGCATAAAGCCCTGAGTTAGCTGCCGAAATAATTGCCGTTAAGACAACAAAGTTCATAATATTAGCAGCAAAAGGAACATGAATTAAATCTAAGACATAAACAAATGGACTTTGAGTAACTCCTGCAACTTTATAAGGAATTAAAGCAGCCATTACGACGATACTACCAATGAAAAAAATCACTAAGTGCCAAAGCGTTGTTTTGATTGCACTGGGAATTGCTTTTTGTGGATCTTCTGCTTCACCCGCTGTAATACCAATTAATTCTGTCCCAGAAAAGGCAAAATTAACTGTTAACATTGTAGTGAATACACCACTAAAGCCGTTAGGAAACCAACCATTTTTATAAAAATTAACTAAGCCAGGTGCATGATTAAAGCCTTTAACTGGCAAAATCCCCGTAATTGCTAAAACACCAAGAATGATAAAGGCTACAATAGCAAACACCTTAATTGCGGCAAACCAAAATTCACTTTCGGCAAAAACTTTAACAGAAAAGAAGTTGCTCAGAAAAATTAGAATCATACAAGCCAAGCTCCAAATCCACACCGGCACATGAGAAAACCACTTTTGCATAATTAGTCCTGCAGCTGTAAATTCAGATCCTAGAGCTATTGTCCAAGTTAGCCAATAAAGAATTGCAACCACAAAACCAGTTGACGGACCAATATATTTTTTAGCATAAACATGAAAAGCACCTGTATAAGGCATAGCCACTGAAAGCTCTCCTAGACAAAGCATGACCGCAAACACAATCAAAGCGCCAACTAAATAGGCAATAACTGTGCCTAATGGTCCAGCTTCATGAATTGTATAACCTGAACTAAGAAATAATCCTGTTCCAATAACTCCTCCGAGAGAAATCATTCGGATATGACGTGTTTCCATCTTTCTCTTCAAGTGCGTTTTATGAGCCATACTATTTTCCTCCTATCTTAATTTATCAATCGACTGTCTAATTTCCTTGATCTCTTTCGGCCCAGTTGTACAGCATCCCCCGATTAGATGAGCACCGTCTTCATACCATTTCTGGGTCAATTCAGCAAAATCAAATTTTTCTTTAAAGGAACGCCATTTCTTTATTTTAGGATCATATGTTGCACCCAAATTTGGATAGACAACTAAAGGTTTAGACGTATATTTAGCAAATTCTTTCAGCGCTTGATCAACTAATTTTGGACTTACACAATTAATACCAATTGCAAAGACCTGCTTATATTTGCTTATCTCTTGAGTAGCATGCTCAATTGAAGTTCCATCGCTAACATGTTTGCTATCTTTTAAAGTAAAACTGACATAAATAGGCATATCAGGATAATTCGTTTCTAACCAATTTAAAACAGCTACCGGTTCAGTGATTTTTGGTTGCGTTTCTAATGCGATTAAGTCTGGTCTTTCTTTTAAAACTAACTTCAATCGCGGTAAATGAAAGTCTAAATATTCCTTTTCAGAAAGATTATAGTCACCTCGATACTCATTTCCATCTGCCAAATAGGCACCATAAGAACCAATTGTCCCAGCTACATAATTGTATTTGCCAGTTTCTTTTTGATAATCATCTCGTGCCTTTTTAGCAACTTTAACAGCATCTCTAATAAATTTTTCAGCTTCTTTTTTGGAATAACCTGATTCTTCAAAAGCCTGTACATTTGCTTGATAAGTATCAGTAATTACTAATTCTGCACCTGCTCTAAAATAGTCTTGATGAGCATTATAGACTTTGTTAAGTTGATCAACTAATGCAGTTGCCGTCCATAGCTTATTGTCAGTTTCTACTCCTTGTTTTTCCAATTCATCAGACATTGCACCATCTAAAACAATTCCTGATTTAGCATCTTCAATTAAACTCATTCTACCCACTTCCTTCTCATTTTTTAATAAAAGCAAAAAAGCACTCATCCCAAAGGACGAGTGCTTCGTGTTACCACCTTTACTTCATCTACTGTTCACACAGCAGATCTCATTAACTACAATAATAGTTTGTGACGTATAACGGTTCACAACGCCGTTGTTAGCTAAATATCGCTAACACTGATATCCAAGCCCATGTTCATCAAGTTCATTTATATGTTTCTCATCTAACAGCAATTCTCTGTAATAAAATCTTATTGATTCATCTGCTTTTCAAAATCTCTTAATTATTTGTTAATTATCTTACTCTCGAAACTTTTAATTGTCAAACAGAAATTAAAAAATCTACAGGACAAAATCCTGTAGATTAGTTGCTCACTTGACATATTAAAAATTTGCTTCCACATACGTGGAGAACACCCTACTTGGTTTTCAAGTGAACTATTAAATTTAGGATCACCTCCACATACGTGGAGAACACTTCTTTCATCCCTTACAACTATAATTATATATCAGGATCACCTCCACATACGTGGAGAACACTTGTTGCGACGTCCTCCCGACACGACTCGAGAGGGATCACCTCCACATACGTGGAGAACACTGCTACTACCGATAAATACGGCAATCCGCCTTAGGATCACCTCCACATACGTGGAGAACACCCACCTTTAGGTGGTACAGGCACTTCTTTATTAGGATCACCTCCACATACGTGGAGAACACGTCAGCTATTTTCTGTGATAATTTAGCAATCAAGGATCACCTCCACATACGTGGAGAACACGCTGGGCTACGAAATTTCAGAAGTATCGTTTTAGGATCACCTCCACATACGTGGAGAACACTCTAATGCGCTTTTAGTTAAATCGTTAGATTTAGGATCACCTCCACATACGTGGAGAACACTTTTCTTTTCTGTCATTGCTATGCACCTTCAAAGGATCACCTCCACATACGTGGAGAACACTTACAGTGTTCTTATAGGGTAAATGTTTGAGTAGGATCACCTCCACATACGTGGAGAACACCAAAATCCTGCAACTTTTACTACAATGAAACAAGGATCACCTCCACATACGTGGAGAACACTGCTGATCAGGCTTTACAGAATTCGGACTTGTAGGATCACCTCCACATACGTGGAGAACACTAATGATTTTTATTTAGCAAACGCGCTGGTTCAGGATCACCTCCACATACGTGGAGAACACTAATGATTTTTATTTAGCAAACGCGCTGGTTCAGGATCACCTCCACATACGTGGAGAACACATAAGACCCACAGCTTTGGTCATATCAAGTATGGGATCACCTCCACATACGTGGAGAACACTTTTTGAGTGCTTCGGTTTTATCGAAATATTTGGGATCACCTCCACATACGTGGAGAACACAGCTTCCTGTAAGAATTTAGTTGGATTTGCTAAGGATCACCTCCACATACGTGGAGAACACAGACGTTTATGATAGTGAGATAAAACTAACTTAGGATCACCTCCACATACGTGGAGAACACCGACTGTTTCGACCATTTTCGACGCCGTGATCGGGATCACCTCCACATACGTGGAGAACACTAACCCCGTTAAGACTTGAAACCATTTTTCCTAGGATCACCTCCACATACGTGGAGAACACCATTTCTTGAGCGAGTTGTCGCACCCGTTTTAAGGATCACCTCCACATACGTGGAGAACACTATGTGTCAAGATCACTAGGAGAGAATCACTTAGGATCACCTCCACATACGTGGAGAACACTGAAAGCACTGGTGCTACTACTTATGAGCCTAGGGATCACCTCCACATACGTGGAGAACACTGTTTGGCGATACCCACCAACTAGATAACAGTGGGATCACCTCCACATACGTGGAGAACACTTAGCAGAATCATCGTTGACCATCGCAATCGTAGGATCACCTCCACATACGTGGAGAACACTAGTGGTGACTGCTTCGTTTGGGTGATCGTCTGGGATCACCTCCACATACGTGGAGAACACTCAACAAATTGAATATATAAATTTAGACTGTAAGGATCACCTCCACATACGTGGAGAACACATATTGAAAACACTTACAACACAATTAGAGTTAGGATCACCTCCACATACGTGGAGAACACTTTTATCAAAATAAAAGAGACAGTGTGAAAATGGGATCACCTCCACATACGTGGAGAACACAGTAAAAGATCCTTGATATATCAACATCCTTAAATTTGCAAATAACCTTTTTTATTCAGTTCTTTAGCCAATTTAAAAGTGGCTCGAGCATCACTTAATGCATTATGTCTATTATCGTTTTTTATCCCATATTCTTTTAAAACAGTTTCAAGGTCATAATTATCTAGGAAAATATCTTTTTCTTTAACTATACCCATGAGATCTTTCATTGAATTTACAAGAGCCCTTTGTCCAATACTTAAATATGCTTTCAATAAAAAATTATTGTCAAATGACAAATTGTATCCAACTATCATTTCACTTCCAACAAACTTTCGAAATTCATTTAAAGCTTGTTCTAAAGTAACACCTCGTTCATTTAAAACCTTCGAAGTTAATCCCGTCAATTCAGTAATTTTCTCTGGGATAGCCTCATTTATCTTTATCAAGCGATAAAATTGTTCTTCTTCACCTTTTAAGTTTTCCTTAATCGCTCCAATAGAGATTATTTTACTCCTACTAGTATTTAAACCAGTAGTTTCTAAATCAACTGCGATAAAATCATTCTTAATAGCTCCCTTTATCATATTGTTTGAAATGTTTGTCTTTTTAGAGAACTTTTTTGATTTATGATACTTTGCTGCTTTACTAAAACCATGTCGTATGGTAGGCGTTTCTATCATTTGCATCATCAATGGTACACCATCAAAATCAACTACTCTTTTATCTCTTCGTGTAGTTCTAAAAGTATACCCAAGTTCATTATTCGTACTATAAACTAAAGTAGCCTCACCAGTACCTATATTTTTAAGTATTCTACTCCAAAGCATCTCTCTAATTCGAGCACTAAAAGATCCAACATAAACTCCAGTTTGAATTTCTTGACACCACTTTGTTAAGTCACCTCTTAAAGAATTGGGAACCTTAGTTAATGTGATAACTATCATAATTTAGTCTTCATCCATCTCATGATACTGAACTCCAAAATTCTGTAATCCTTGTTTATCATCCCATAAATGCATCACAGCAAAATTCTCGTCAGTGTCGTCTTTAATATTCAAAAGATATTTCAAGTCTGCAACCATTTGTAAAAGTAGTTTCCCACTAGAAAAAGCATCCCTCATTGCCAATCTAGTGTTGTCAGAAATGTCAACTTTACCAAATTTCTTTACAGTTTCAAATGCAACTGGGATTGAGTATTTAGCTTTATATAAGTCAGCAAAATCATAAACAAAAGCAAGATCATGACCAGTATGTACAAAACCTAAACCCGGTGATGCACCCAAAGCTACTATCACACTGTAGCTCAAGCCATAGAGTGCTTGATGAGCTTCAGTTAGAGCCTTATTAATTGGTGTACTGGCTTCAAAATTATCAGGATCATATTCTCTACGCTCCCAAGCTACACCTGTCTTAAGAGATTGATCTCGATAAACTTTTCTTACTCGAGCCCCTTCTTTTCCTCGAAGCTGCTCCATTGACAATTTTGAAACATCTTCATTTGGAAAACGCATTTGATACATTTTACGAGCTACTTCCACTCTGGTTCTTTTATTAGATACCAATTTTGCTTGTGCTTCAAGCAATCTCGAAGAATGATTAAGGGCTCGTCCATGTGCGTATTGTCGGACACCGTTCTCACCGACCCATACCACAGCGGTTCCTGAATCTCCAATGAGTTCCATAGCTCTGTGCGTGATATCAACACCAGGACCTAAAAGTAAAACACTAATAAGAGCTACAGGAACAAGCACAATCCCACGATCATCTAATACTTTAATTGCACTATCTTCTCGATTAAGCTTAGCATGTTCTAAATATAAAAAGCTTATTCGATCTCGAACTCTCCCTAGTTCTTCTAGCTCTGGTTTCTTAGCACCATATTTTTTCTTCATTTTTATGCTCTCACTGGGATAATAGTTAACATCCCCATTCCATAAGCTTTTTCTTTACCAATTCCAGAAATCAAATGTTGTTTAAATAGCTTTAAATCAACAACTTTAAGTTGGCCTTCAAAACTTACCCGACTTAACCTAACTCTTTTTGTACCTTTATGAAATAATAAAGGCCAATCTCGACTAACTACATCAAACTGATAAATTCCAGACTCATCTTTTATAATTTCAAATCCGCAGTTTTTTGCTCTATTAATTAACCACTCTTTTTGTTTCTCAATAGTTATATGAGGATAAAGTTTACCATTCTTTTGACCAGGTTGAGTAACACGATGAACCGGATTAGCAGTTAATCTAAAATTATAAATCATATTCTGTTTTACTTTTTCAAGAAAAGGATCATAGTTTTTGGTTTCAGCAGTACCTGGAACTCCATATTTATCTAAAAGATTTAAATTTGGTTTTTCAGCACTCACTACTAATAAATATCTTTTATGCCTAAGTGTGTCTATTCTCCATAAATGACGTGGACGGTCTTGACCAAATTTTTCAGGAAAACTATTCTCTACCCAACTGTGATATGCACCAAGGTGAGTCAGATCTTTTAATTTCTGTCTATTGCCTTGATCGATTTCTACTCTTGATAAATACATAGCCTCTCCTTTCTATATAGCATTAAAAATATCATGTTTTGTGGAGTGTTCTTGGTAAAACTTATTTTTCAACGATACATGTACATTAACGACTGCCCGATAATCATGAAACCTACTATGTTGATTAAATGAACCCACAGCATCTTTTACTAGACTCCCACTATTGTTTTTACTTAAACTTGCATCAGCGATAATCTCAGCAAAATATTCTTCGGATTTATATTTTTTCTGATACCACTCTGAAGCTTGCCAATCTAGTTTTTTCAATACCTTTAGAGCATCATCATCAAACTCATTAATTTTAAGAACACCAGCAATAGGATTTGACCGACGACCTATATATAGTTGAAATTTTGGATGCAGTAAAGCATATTTCAACTTATCTATAGTCTTATCATGTGCTGAAATTGCTACAATAAATACCCCATCTTGAAGATAATTACGGTATGTTAATTTCCGCGTATCTGGTTTAAACTCAACAGTTTGAAAATCAGTTAAAACTTTCCCTGGTTGATCAATTCTAACTGCTATCTGCAAATTATTTAACTGATTAATTCTACTATCATCACGCCGATACCCTAAAGAAGCTGCCAACATTCCTACAATTAAACTTTTCGTAGGATATAATTCAGTAGTTCTATGGGAAAATGTTGCTTCATTTCCAAAAGACTGTAATGGAGAAGCTAATCTAATTGTTATGGTCTTCATTTTTTTCAACCTTTTCATCAACTACTTTTGAAACACTTTCAATCATTGATGTAAGATTTTCAGCTTGATTAGATAATGTTGAATCATATTTACTTAAAACAACACTATAAATAGGTTTATCAATGAAACTTTCTGTATCAATATATTCTTTCTCCAATCTTTCAATTGATTTTTTGACATACCCATCTCTCGATTTTACAGGTTCTTCGAAAGCTGAAACTAAGTTTACAGGAGTATCATCACGCAAAGTAATCAATACATATTGAGGAAGTGTCTTATTGGCAAAAGTATTTTCTTTGCCTGTTGGCATAGTCAAAATAAAGTTTTTAATAAATAACTTTATTCCTTCAACACTTAATTTAGAACCTATATTATGTATTAACTCATTCAAATTAATATTCGCATAACGATAAAGAGTTGAAGAATTATACTCTAAGCTACCTATCATTGCGGAACCAGCTGTTCCTTCTTCTTTTTCATCATCCACTGCTGTGAAGTAATCAAATTCTGGAGTCACTTCATGAGTTGAAATTGCATGAGCTACTTGACAAGCAGCATCAACATTTAAATCGGGATTGTCAGCAACCATCCGGCCAAATAAAGCTAAATCCAAAGAATTATCTTCTTTAAAAATCTTTTTTATTACTTTTTTATCTATATCTTCATTTTCCAAAATTGCTTTAGCTAATTTTTTCAGTTGACCATCACTAATCAACAAAAGTGCCTTCGTTTGATTAGTTTTCTTATCAACCTTTATACTTGCTTTTGAAAAAATATCTGTACTTTTCTTCATAGCTTCTTCATCAGAAACAGATGAATCCATTTTTTGAATTTCATTTGCTAAAAGCAAAGGTGCCTTTAAAGTTCTTGAACTTTTAAGCCATTGCGCATCTTGACTTTCTGCACGAAATGCTTGACGTACTGCTCGCTTCCAGCTTTGTGAAGATACACGAGAACGCATAACACCACCATAAATAGCAGTTTTTGGAGCACCAGTATCATCTCTATTTAAATTAGATGATGGAACGGTTTGTAAAACATTAATATCTAGAAATAAATTCATTATTATATTCTCCTTATTTCTTTAAATTAGCATCTGCAGCAAAATATTCTTCTCCCCATTTAAGACAAGTTTCACGTGCAGAATAACTATCAAACTGAAAATGATATAAATCCTGACCCAATTTAGCAAAATCAATTACTAAGTGTTTATTATGACTTTTCAGTATTTGTAAAGTATGAATAATACCATTAATAACACTTTCTACATTGCTTGTAGCTAAAAGTGCTTGAACTCTTCGGTCTAGAGCCTCTTTTTCTTCAGCATCCTTACGCAAATTTGCAAGTGCATTAAAGAAAGTTAATCCTTTTGCATTATCTCCATATGATTTTCCATAAGTGCATTCAGTGCTACCTTGCTGATAAATTGCAAAACATTTAACTGCTGTAAATACAGCAATTTCTGTGTAACTGGGCTTATAATTTTGACTCAAATCCTCTTTAGCAATGTACTTAAAAAATATTGGCCAAACTTCTGTCATATGCTTACTATTAATTGAATTAGAAGCCCTCAAATTTGCTAGAGCTGACTTATTAATATTCCCATCATTGTACAAGGACAAAATTATCTTATTAATACTTGACAATGTTTTAGCTACCATTCTTTACCACTATCCTTTCTTTAGTTTAGACAAAACTAAAATTGTAAATTTTTTATATTCAGTAAATATATTTTTAGTTTTCTTATCCTTGTCAATAATGCCTTTAATATCACGAGGAGAGGCTGAATGTACAAAGTTTTCAGCTTCATTTAAGACTATTTGTTTTAAAGTAGTTCTCCATATAAAAGCTTGTTTATTTCGGTCATCAGTATTTTTTAATGAACTTAGCCAATTTAAAAAAGGATTATTCAACTGATTATAAAGTTCAGCACTGTAATTATTTGCAAAACTATTAGGATCACTTAATTCTCTGAGTTTTCCCACATTATTAACCAAGGACCAGTAATAATTTACAACTTTCTTTGTTAAATCAATTTCATCTTCAATCACGACTGGCCAATGAATAGCAACTTTTTCGTTTGAATCAAAAAGAACATCCGCTTTAATTTTCATCTCATCCCACACTTCCACTGCAGGTGATTGCGAAGTAGCATTTCCATCACTAATCAGCCCTACAGTTGCTAAATTAATAAATTTATTAGCTGGTAGTAATTTTCTATTTTCAAGCAAATTCAACCAAGTCACTATACCAGGTTGATGAATCGTTTTTTTCTCTTGCTCATTGCTCTCACTCAAACGAATATATTGTCCAAAATTCCGCCACATTGATTCACCAACCGTTTTAATCCATTTTGTATTCGGTTTATAGACCAATTCTTTTTTATCAGTCTTCCATGTAGTCATTGGTTCAATGAAGGCATTTTCACTTGAAACTTTTGGTAAACCAGCCGAAAAAATAGTAGGTGCATTACCATTCCATTCAATATGTAAAACTCGAGACCACATAGTATACGTTTCACTAATATTATCTGGTAATTCTGCTTTCAATCGATAAGAAATATAATCAGAAAATTTCTCCCACTCCCAAATAGGCCTTTGAATAGGTACTAATTTCAAATCTTCATCTTTATCAAAGAAAGTTAAATTTAGCATTAAAGTTTCAAATAGATTATCTCCTTGAGCAAAAACAGGATTTAATCCATATAGCCAACCTGCAGAAACTGAAAATTTTTCGTTAGCATTAACTTTTGTCTTATCGGTAACTCCAGTGAAATTTTGATAAGTTATTATCCATCTAACTAATTCATCAATCTTGATTCGATTTTTAAAAGAATCAGATCTCGGTGCAAATATATTAGGTGTATGTGCACTCTCAGAAATCGTACGATTTATTTGTTTTACAGCCGTAGTTCCTGAACCTGTACTAATTTTTTTCTTTTCGGGAACTAAAGAATCGTATATTTCTGCAGTTACTTGATAAAACGGTGTATCACCGAACATATCAAATTTTTCTTTATACTTTTCCAAATACTCAACTACAATACTTGAGAAATGACCGATATGGTATAAATCTGCCCAAGTTTTCAGTAAAGCCTGAGTTTCATCAAATGATGATGAACCCAAACTAGGATCAGCTCCATCTACCTCATCTTCAACATCGTCAGGATCCTCAGGAATAACTTGAAACTTATCATCCAATTGTAAACCATCATAGGGCTTCCCACTTGCATCAAAACGACTATAAACTGTCGTCAAAATAGCAAGTAAAAAGCGAAAAACAGCTAAATCTTGTGATTTCATTTCACCAGCAAGTTGCTTATAGTCTTGTGAGTTTTTAAACAAAGTACTTAATGAAACTTTTTGTAAGTTGTTATTTTTATCTATTACTTTAATCCAAGGATCAGTAATTAAATTAAAACTTAATTGCTTCAATTCTGGGCCTCCTTTGTATAAGTTAAACCAATTTTTTTAGAATAATGAAGTTGCCATCCATTAAATTCAACATTATTATTTTCGTCAAGAGTCAGAGCTAAAGCACTTTTTAACCAAATATCATTTTGCCATTCAGGATACTTTTCTGAAGTGATTGTTTCTAATTTATCTATTGACTCGTCAATATTAAAAGTCACTGCATGAGGAAGTCTAATAATCTGTCGAGCAATTTCTTTTGAACTTACTTGATCTTCTTCAATACTTTTACCATTAAGCAAACATACTCCTGTTTCAGTTTTCTTTAAAAGTAAAATTTCGATAGTTTCCTTAGTATCTCTCACTGCTGCTTGTGCACGTTCCTCATTTTTGCTTACTCCAGGTTGATTATTATCAAGCCATCCATGAATATTAAAATTGATAAGTGGTGGCTTTATTTGAAATACACTGGCCCTTTTTCTTAGCTTTTTTCTTTTATCAAGATAATTCTGTTTTACTTGGGAAATACCACCAATTTCACTATCATTTTCTTTAGAATAAACTTTCTGAACTAGACAAGAAATATCAATGGGTAAAGTAATTTGATCGGGTAAAAAATAATCAGTCTTCATCAACAAATATTTATCATATATTGCTTCATTAGCATCTCCATAATCACCCCAAGAATTAATTCCCATAATAAAAACTTGTGGACAAGCCAATTTGAGCGGACGTTTTATTTGATGTCTATGCAAACGACCTATTCTTTGCAGGATCAAATCCATTGGAGCAATATCTGTATACAAAACATCAAAATCAATATCTAAAGACTGCTCTAAAACTTGAGTACCAATAACTATTAATTTGTCTGGTCTTTTAGCTTTCTTACCTATCAAACTTTGCAGTTTTTGCTCTAACTTTGATCTATCTGTTGCTAGGAAAGCTGAATGCAATATCAAAACAGGTATATCAGTTGGAATAAGTTGAGCTAAATCTTGTGCTCTCTTAATCGTATTGACAATAACACCCGCAATTCCACCATCTTTAATATTGTCTTGAATATGATTAATTAGCTCTTCATCATCGCATTGCAAGCGCTTTACCTTGACAACAGTTTTATTATCACCTTCATTATCAAATTTATCAACTTGATTTAGTCTTTGACCATCTAAAAAAGTAAGTAACGGATATGAATTATTGTCTTGCCATCCTACTTCTGCCTGATACTTGTTAGGATCGCTGTACTTACCTCTTACATAAGCTCGTACTAAATTTTTACGTAATCTTGCAGACAAAGTTGCAGAAAGTGCGATAACAGGAACATGATATGCACCTAACCATTCAATTGCTTTTAATAAATATGAATCCATATAAATATCGTATGCATGAACTTCATCAATTACTACAATTTTCCCACTTAATCCCAAATGTCGAAGAAAAAGGTGTTTTTGTTTTAGTCCCATTAACAAAAGTTGATCAATTGTTCCAATTGTAAATTTTTCAAGAATAGTCTTTTTTCCGGAAAACCAACTATTAATTACTACAGAGCCAGAAGTATCAACATTTTCGGCTTTTGGTAATTCTCTATATTCATCATTGAATTGCGCTTTGCCATGCATTAATTTAATACCAATATTTGTATTCTCAGAAGTGGCAATATTAGTTAACCAATTGTCCACTCTAGAAAACATAGCATTAGTAGTAGCTTGAGTTGGCAGTCCAAAAAATAATCCATTTCTCCCAGTTAACCCTGCGATCTGTTCTACAGCAGTTAATGCAATTTCGGTTTTCCCAATTCCCATAGGAGCTTCTACAATAACGATCCCAGGATCACTTATATTCCCAATAGCTTCTGACATAGTTTTTTGAACCACACGTGGAGTAAAATTAAATCTATCTTGGTACTCTTTTGCCACATCGGAAACCGGGTCTGGCTGCCAAACATCATTTTGATACCACGTCATGAGTGCATTCCTGAATCTTTGCTTCATATCAAGATTATCAAAATCTTCTTGCAAAGGAATTAGGGTAAACATTGGTTTATCAAAATTATCATTTAAGTATTCACTTGAAGCCAGCCAATCTGCCATAATGACTAAACCTTCTAGTAAAACGGCTTGCGGTTGTTTTACCTTGGGAATGCTTTGAATATCATCGTAACCACAGATATTGAGTCCATAATTTATCAGCTCTTTTTGAACATTTAACCAATGATTTTTAGAATTCGGTGGAGTATCTGTTTGATAAAAATTGGAAGTGTAAATTTCTAATACATTTCTTAGAGAATCATCATTCTGAGGTTTTCCATGATGACCACCAATAATTGCTCCTACAGAAGTATTTAGTCCTTCTCTTTCAAGAATAGCTTCACCAGCCAATGCATGTGGTGTTCTACGAGCATTCGCCAAATGCAATTGATCTAAATTAGTAAAGCCATTTCTTAATAGATGCTCAAGCAAATCATAGTCTAAATCACGATCATGATTATAAGATTCCTTCGTCTGAAAAGCTGGTGTTGCTTTACCAATATCATGAATATAGCCTAAAAATCTAACTAATTTTTGTACATCTATATCTGACATGTTTTGCAGAAATAGATTACGTTGTCCTTGATTCAACCAATGATTATAAAGCCAATTAATTACATTCTTAGTATCTATCATATGTGCAATTAAAGGTAACCATAATTCAGTTTTATCTTGAGTGGCCTTCTTACCCCAAAGATTTTTTGCATACCTAGATAATTTTTTCATTATTTTTCCCTCTATTAAGATTTTTAAATTTTAAAATAATACCTTCACATTTATGGAGAACACTTTAGCAACTAGTTGTGCTTGATAATTGAATAGGAATCACCTCCACTTACGTGGAGAACACTAAATGCAAAGTCAGCAAAGAAAATCTAATTGAGGATCACCTCCACTTACGTGGAGAACACTCCCCAAGGATCAGTCATGATTAGATCTGAATGGGATCACCTCCACTTACGTGGAGAACGCGAGCTTGTCTAGTTTCTTGCAGTCTTTGCCTAAGGATCACCTCCACTTACGTGGAGAACACTAAGTGTGAATCTAACAACCGCTGAAAATAATAGGATCACCTCCACTTACGTGGAGAACACTTTTGTTTTTTGTTCCTTAACTCTTTACACTTAGGATCACCTCCACTTACGTGGAGAACACAAGTTCGGCGCGGAAGTCGCTAGTTGCGTTTAAGGATCACCTCCACTTACGTGGAGAACACGTAAATCTTTTCAGCGCCAGCTTGTTTCAATTGGGATCACCTCCACTTACGTGGAGAACACTCGTAAAAGAGAAAGGGCTGAAAAAGACGTTTAGGATCACCTCCACTTACGTGGAGAACACTTGTAATAGTGACTGCTAGAATAACCCATCTTGGGATCACCTCCACTTACGTGGAGAACACGTCTTGAAAGCCCTCGCTAAATTGACTTAGTAAGGATCACCTCCACTTACGTGGAGAACACTTTGTCGTCACCTAGTTTTGAAGAGAATTACAGGGATCACCTCCACTTACGTGGAGAACACCTTTTGCCTTCTTTTTTAACAGCGTTAATTTTAGGATCACCTCCACTTACGTGGAGAACACTAAAAGTCTTAGCACTATCTAATTCTCTATTAAGGATCACCTCCACTTACGTGGAGAACACCGCTGGTTTGTTGTTTCTTTTCTTCAGTCATGAGGATCACCTCCACTTACGTGGAGAACACACATAGTTGATAGTGACAGGATCGTAACCTTTAGGATCACCTCCACTTACGTGGAGAACACTTAATTGGAGTTGTTCTTCTGGCGTTTGTGGAAGGATCACCTCCACTTACGTGGAGAACACCTGAATGCCTCCTAAAACGGCAAATCATCATCAGGATCACCTCCACTTACGTGGAGAACACAAATACCCCTTTAGAATTTGATAACAGGTTAGGGGATCACCTCCACTTACGTGGAGAACACCTCTTGAGTCTCTAATGACATTTCTTTAATTGAGGATCACCTCCACTTACGTGGAGAACACCTCTCTTCTTTTTCAGTCGTCTTGGTCGTCATAGGATCACCTCCACTTACGTGGAGAACACTGGTGCTTGGAGTTTTCTAAGTCACTACAGTTAGGATCACCTCCACTTACGTGGAGAACACACTAAAAGATCCCTATAACAAAGCCATTCTTTAAAAACAAAAACTAGATTTTTATTCACTTTAAGCACAAATTATTTTTCCTTATCGCTCAAAGTTAAATCACTCTTATCAGAAATCCAACTATAAAGTGGCAAATCGATCTTTCCATTATCATCAGTTTTCTCCATAACTTTTTCCATAAAGAATTCTTGCCAATTCTTAGTAGGCTTAATACCAGGATGGTTCAATTGTGGAATCAACCAGCCATTAGCTAGTGGACGAACAGGGTTAAGGCCAATAACCATTCCGATCATATAGTTTGAAAAGTCAAAGCTACCTTCAACTACAATAAATTTTGGATTTTTCATCAGTTCTGGTTGCAACTTAACAAGCATTTCAGGTGGAATTTTACCTTCGGTAACCATCATTCTGCCTTTAATTGGACCATGCTTTTGCTCAAAGTTTTGCAAAACACCCTTCATAAACAGCTTTTCGCCTAGTTCATCAAACTTCTTTTGATCTTTTAACATATTTACTTCTCTTTCTATTCGATATTACTTTTTAATGATACATTTTTTCACTGATTATCATCAATCTTTTTATTAAGCAAATGTTTTTTCGGACTAAAACCAGCAATATCTTCATAGCTAAAATCAGTTGTTAGCTTGCGCTGATAGTATTTCTCATATGCCGCTTTCTTTTGACGATAATCAATCTCCGCCATTCTTTGCATATTCTCTCTAATCTTCAAATCAGGATTAGGATAAATCGTAGGCAAAATATGGAGAATTTTCTTTGTCTTATAAAAATCTCGCTGAAATAATTCACGTTTAGATGTTGCTTGAATTTCCGTAAAGGTTGAAATGATAGGTTGGTTAAACTTAGCAGCATAGTAATAAGCACCTTTTTTCAGAGGACGAGGCTTGCGATAATTGAACCATAATTCTTCTTCAGGATAGATCAATATCCAGCCAGGTTTGCTTAGCACTTGAGCCAGCTTTTTAGGAAAAATACGACTTAAGTAATGAAAATCATGATCAATCGGCAGTGAATCAAAATTTCGCACAGCCCAGCCGATCAGATGTGGCATAGCTAAATTGCTTGCCTCAACCACAATAAAAAGACGCTGACGTTTCTTTAACGCTAATTTCCCTATTAGCAACACATCAAATTGATTGTAATGATTACCCGTAATAAATGCAGTGGGACTATCAGGTAAGTTTTCTATTCCATCAATACTGCAACGTCCAGTTAAAATCTGAGATGCTATATTAAAAACGACGCGAACAAGCGGATTAAATAATCGATAACTGATAGTTCTCGTATACTGCCAGTACTTGCTTACTATCTTGTTAGTTTCTTTATTATTTAAAACAGGGTCATGCAGTTCGGCTTTAGCATCAAATTGCTTTTTAGCTACATTTTTCTTAATATTATTTATAACTTGTCGTCGATGAAAACCAAAGATCATATTTTATCTCCAAATCTATGGTTACATTATAACGAACTTTTTCTATCAACACATCAAGGGAGAATTATGAGAATCTTAATTGTAATTGATGATTACTTCAATCAAAGCAATGGAATGTGCATTTCAACCCAACGGTTTGTCCATGAATATAAAAAGATGGAACAAGAAGTCCGAGTTCTTTCAACAGGTGAAAAAGCTGACTATCCTGTTCCAGAATTAAAAATAAATATTCCTTTTATCCATGGACTGATTGCCAAACAAGGTTTTCATTTTGCCAAACCTATCAGAAAAACTCTAATAAAAGCAGTTACTTGGGCTGATATTATCCAGATTGAAACACCCTTTCCAGTTTCTTGGCGAGCTGCCAAATTAGCAAAAAAGCAAGGTAAACCAGTAATCGGAACTTTTCATATTTATCCGCAAAATGTTACGGCTTCAGTACCATTCCTCAATAATCGATTAGGTAATTGGTGCTTTATGCTTTTCTTTAGAGAAAAATCTTTTAAAAACTGTGATGCGCTACAAGTACCTACGGCAAAAGTGGCTAAGTGGTTAAAACAGAACCACTTTAAGCAAAAGCTTTTCGTCGTATCTAATGGCATTAGCGACAAATTTATTAATAATTCTCATAAAGATAAGGTTGGGCATCCCTTCACTATTTTATGTATCGGCAGATTTTCACATGAGAAAAAACAAGAGACTTTATTCAAAGCAATGCAATTAACCAAACATTCATCAGAAATTCGACTCATCTTTGCCGGTCAAGGGCCTTTAAAAAAGGAATACGAAAAGTTGGCTAATCAACTCCCTCAAAAACCAGTTATGCAGTACTTCCCACCAGTTAAATTAAGGCAAATCATGTCCCAAGCAGATTTAGTCGTACATTGTGCAGATGTTGAAATTGAAGGAATGGCCTGTATGGAAGCTTTTGCTAGTGGCTGTGTTCCAGTAATTGCGGATAGTCCGCTCTCTTCTACTGTTAGTTATGCTTTAACTCCAAATAATTGTTTCCCAGTAAAAAACAGTGAAGTTCTAGCTCAAAGAATCGATTATTGGTTTGAGCACCCTCAAGAATTAATAAAAATGCGTCAAAAATACCGTAAATATAGTAAGACTTTGAGCGTGGCTAGATCTGCGAAAACTGCTATAGGCAATTTAGAAAAATTGATTTTAAGGTAAAGCAAAAAGGTTTAGTTCATTAATTTGAACCAAACCTTTTCTAGTTTTCATAACCGCTTCATACCAAAAAGTCATTTAGTTGTCTGAATTACCAATAATAGTAAATAAATCATCATCAGAACCATAATCATTACCAAAAAGATTTTCAGCATCGTCCACACGGTTTTGTTCATGAGGTAAATACATCAGAATCTTTTCAAGTCCTTCATTATTAGCCTGCTGCTGTGGGGTAACTAATTCTTTTTCAAAATCATAATAGCCACCTTTATAATTAGGATGATCATGATAGTCATATCGTTTAGTCATTGCAGTATAACCACTAACATCCAATAAGAAATTTTCACGTGCCATCCTACGAATATTCGTGGTTGACAAATCAAAACGTTGCGAAGCAATTTGTGCCATAGTCAGATCCGTTGTCCCTGTAAGCAGATATGCGGAGCAATTGCCAATTACGCTTGGCGTGGCTGGTCCAAATTTAGCCTGCAATTGTGATTCATCTTGCAACAACATGCAAATCGAAATGTTGCGACTTCTTGCAGTGGCCAAGATGTCTTCAAAGCCTGGAATATTGACATTTTTGAAATCATCTAAGAAGAAACGCACTTTTTCCGGTAATGCTTGATGCTTATACTTGCGTGATTCGTGATACAGAAATTTAATTAGTTGAGCATATAAGATATTTGACAAAAAGTTCTTAGAACTATCTGCATCATCATAAAGAACAAATAAAGCATTCTTTGGTTCTAATAACTTGGCAAATTGAATCTGATTACCAGAAAGAAGATTTTCAACATCGTTCAAATTATAAGCAGCCATGTCCGAACCTAAAATACCGACGACGCTACTCCAAGTTCTCGGCGAACCAGCCATCCCTCTGACTTGATCCCACATTCTAATTGAAGTTGAATCCGGATCATTTTCGCGTACCCAGTCAAATAAGTAATCGCCAATTAAGCGGTTATCATTTGAGTCAGGAGTATAATCATCAAAATAGTAGTCGCTTTCTTTAGAATTCAAAATCGAAAACGCCGTATCAATTCGATCTGGCTTCAGCGTCACGATTTTAAAGAGTCTATTAACCGTAGCCATCGTTTGCTCTTCTTCAGGCAATTCATCTCTAATGAAAAAGATTATCGCCTCAAATAATGCTTCAGCCGCATTTTTCCAAAAGACATCAATCTTTTGACCAGTATTGGTACGACCAGCTACATCAGTAGTCATCACCTGTTCTGCAAACTTGACTACATCTTGATCAGAATGCAGGTTGGCTAACGGATTAAAGGTCATCGAATGATCCAAGTTAACCAAATTCAACACCTGCAGGTTATAACCCATCTGCTTTAGACTAGGTCCAATTTCAGAAAGGATGCTGCCTTTGGCATCAGCGATCACATAATTGCTGTTTGCCTGAAGCAAGTTAGGTTCCAGGAAAGAATAAGTTTTGCCTGTCCCACTAGTTCCGATAACTAATGTGTTGTCGTTCAAAGCCCGTTCTAGGTCTAGTGGCAGAAAAGTATTCTTGCCAAAGATCGTGGCCTGACGACTGTACTTGTTTTGCCATGGGGCCTTTGATTCAGTTTTGTTTGAACGAGAATGATTGCTAAAACCAATTTTTTGCATAGGAAAATCTTCTTTCTAGCTACTGCACAACAACGACCAACGACACGACTTTTACTACATAAAATCACCACCTTAAGTGCATAAAAAAGAGCAGAATTGTAGACAAAAATAGAGATAGGAATACATGAGAGCTGGAAGTCTGAAGTTAGATACACTACACCCTTGGAAAATTAATCATTCCAAATTTGTGGTGCAGAATCTCCTTTCAAATACTTCCTATTTCTTTTCTCTCCATATTGGTATTAATTCATTGATTAATACCCTATTTTTTCCAAATTAATGGATTCTATATTCCTATCTCTATTTTTATCTATAATTCTGCTTCGCTGATATTGATCAGCGGAACTATATAATAGCATATTAAGGGATAAATACAAGTATTTTAGTAAGAAAAAATCACGTTTTTTAGACGTGATTTTCTTCTCTATTTAACTAATTATTTAAGCCTTATCATGCTCTCTTTGCCATCTTGCGATTAAAGGCAAAATCAAACCTAAACCTAATAAAACAAATGATTCAAAGACGTTCAAGAAAATAGTCTGGTAGTATTCAGCTGAACCTGTTGGTGCATCAACTTGGAAGATTGAACCAAATGCGGCAACCAAGGTCAAGAGGAAGCACCACCAACCCATGACCAATGCCTTGCGTCTATTTTTAATATAGACATAGCTTGATGGATATTTCTTCTGATCTTCCCTAATCTTAATGAAGGCCCAGAAAATGAATGAAGTGGTGAATGGGTCGATAATACCGTTCAAGTTCAGCAACTGGTTAAAGATTGAGTTAATGTTAGGCAAAGTTGCTGAAGAGAACATGATGAAAGAACAAAGAAGTACGGTCAACCAGTAACCATGAATTGGCAAACCGTTTTTATCCTTCTTAGTTAAGCCCTTTGGTAAGTACTTCTTAGCAGTGTCTGACAAGAACTCACGTGACATACCATCAACCAGCATAGCCAGCTGAGCGATCATATAAAGCGCCTGCGTCACAATGAACAAGTACAAGAAGAATTTACCTAAACCGAAGTCCTTACCCATTGCCTCAAAGGCATAGTAGGAACCGTTCATCTTCAAGTCATCTGGCAAGTGGTGTGCGTTGAAGAAGACACCCAAAGCAAATGAACCAAAGACCGTCAAGAATCCAGTCATAACAGCCAACATAATCATTGCCTTAGGAAAGTCACGCGCACCATTTTTCATTTCAGTAACGTATGGTGCAACGAATTCCGCACCATCCATTGCAAAAATGAATAAACCTAATGAAGTGAAGAACTTAGTATCAAAGGTTGGGAAAATTGAACGCCAGTTAAATGGTTGAGTTTCAATATGACCACCCTTGCCTAAATATGCG
This sequence comes from Lactobacillus sp. OTU4228, assembly GCF_001006945.1. Classification (NCBI taxonomy): domain Bacteria; kingdom Bacillati; phylum Bacillota; class Bacilli; order Lactobacillales; family Lactobacillaceae; genus Lactobacillus; species Lactobacillus sp. OTU4228. The sequence goes on along the minus strand of NZ_CDLD01000015.1, from coordinate 19,148 downwards.
AAAGTCATGATGATGTACAAAACCGTGATGATGAACATTGCCCCACCACCAATGACTGATAGGATCTGCAATGAGTTAGCAAAACGGTGCTGGAAGAAGATAAAGATAATGAAGACAACAGCAGTAAGCAAGGCAAAAGTCCAGTTATTCATCTTATCTTCGTAAGAATTGTTGCCGGCGAACAGCCAACCAAATGAAACAACGGTTGAGTTCGCTACATCGACTAGATATGGCAGAGCACAGACCCAGCCAGCCCAGGCCATGAAGTAACCCATCTTATCGCCAGAAGTATGACGAATCCAGGAAGTTAGGCCACCAGTTGTATCAGAAAAAGTTGAACCTAACTGTCCGACCATCATTTCGTATGGGACAACGTACAAAGCAAGCATGATTATCCACTCTGAAATGGTTGCCAAACCTTGGTTTTTAAAGTTATAGATAATGTCATCGAAACCAATAACGGTGACGAAGTCCATTAAGGCCAATACTGGCCAAGAAATCATTTTACGCTTATGCGTAGTATCAAAAGAATCCAAAAAAATTCCTCCCCTATGAACTAGAAACAATTATTTCATAGGCTTGGGCGGTGAATTATTTAAATGTTTCCCTATTTCTTCATCCATAATTTTCTCCTTATTCTTACGATTAAGTATAGTCTATCTGGGCATATAAAAAAACAGAAGCCGAGCTACATTCAACTTCTGTTTTTGCTTATTCTCTTATTTATTTAATTTTAATAGCCAAGGCTTCACATGGTGCCAAGGTAATTTCATCAGTTAACTTACCGTTTTCTGCATCGTAGTTGCTAAGCAATACTTGATATTCCTTGCCTTGATACTTTTCAGGCAACTTAACAGTATGTTCCCTACCGTAAAAGTTAGTAAAGACAAGCAATTTTTCATCGCTATTTTCTAAGTAACGTTCATATGCGAACAGTTTTGAAACAATCAGGATGCTGGTCTATTTCTTTTTGAAGCAGCCTTTGACAAGTACTTGCCCGATAATCTGGTATTTTGATAACAACCTCAAAACGAGTAGTTCTTTCGGTTAGCGTCATTAACGCTGGTTGATTTTTACGTCTAACGCCTTTAACTAGATCGCCTTCCCAGTGAAGAGGAGTTGCTCTGTCTTCAACTTCTTTAGGCCGTTGCTCAATTAAATTGCCAAGATTCTTTCTATGCAGAGCATGACCGCCATGACTGTGATGCCGCTTGTTTCTGCGTCTTTTAAGCTTCATTGGTAGATCAATATTGCTTATATCTAGCAACCCACGATCAATATAGCGATAAACAGTAGGCGTGCTAGGACATGGATAGCCTGGCATAGTCTGCTTGAATTCACCTACAAATTCATCAATGATTGATGATAATGTCTAGAGTTGAATTAGTCATGAAGATCACCTTTCTTGATTTTTGGTCACTTCAAGCTTAGGTCTTCATGGCCTTTTTGTTTAACACTTAGTGTTGCACTTCAATTTTAAATCCGGGTCTTTATATTTTTTAATCTTTTTGATAAAAAAAGCATGTCCGTCTGGACATGCTAACCAAATTCTATCTTTAATTATCTCTTTTACTTTTCAAACCAATCCCAATCGTCGCCAACAACGTGAACACCGCTGTCTTCCTCATCTTGACCAGAACTAATTCTTTCCATTCCAGTAGGACGTTCAACAGTGTATTCACCACGACTGTTTTGCTTAACAATTGCTTCAAATTGAACAACGTCGCCTTTTTCAAGGTTTAATTCCTTAAAGGCTTTGTTCATTCGTAAAACAATTTGTTTAACTACAACATTGTCTTCATTATTAACTGTCAAATTTTGAAAAATTCCCTTACGATCATCAGGACGCAAAAAGGTTGCAGTAAAAATACGGCGTTCACCATCTGCATATTTTGCAAGTTTTTCATTATAAATATCGATCATCTTTCAAAATCCTCTTTTCCTACATTGCTTACTATAACATTCTTTTTATGGTTATAAACATTAAATTATAAAAAAACCGCAGCAATGTACATAACATTACTGCGACCTTAGCGAGATTTATAATGAAGAAAATAGGTTATGTAATAATCACTTCAGGAGGAAGGATTTTTATCCGGCCACTTGTTATGGTAGTCCTATTTTCTTTATTTGTTAAATTTAATTTATAAATGAAAGATTATAATTATTCGTAAATAATTACAGGTTCGTTCTTAGAAATGTTGTTCCAAACGCTTCTAATTTCACTTGGCTTAACGTTGACACAGCCGTGTGAACCACCCTTTAAGTAGGCTGTCTTGCTCCAGTCAGTTCTCCAACTTGCGTCGTGGAAGCCACAACCACTCAAAGTAAATGGCATCCAGTAACTAACTGGTGAAGCATAACTTGAACCATCATCGTTACTACCACGAAGAGTGGCATTTCTTTGTTTGTAGTGGATGTACCAAACGCCACGAGGAGTTTGATCGCCCTTGCTACCTTCCATAGTACCAGTAACGACATCTCTTAAGTGAACTTTAAGCTTGCCGTTTCTTACAAGCCATACTTCTTGCTTCTTCAAAGAAACAACGGCGTAAGTATTGCCGATTTCATGATTTGATCTGCCGTAGCCGTGAGCATATGTACTGTAACCTAAACCATAAATGGCATCTGCACCATCAAAAGTAGTCTTACCTTGTGCAAAGGCATCAAGCAAGAGACGACGGGTCTTTTGTACGTATACGCCCCAACCCCAAGTCTTGTTCTTAACAGTAATGGTCTTACCCTTTACTTTATTGCCAGTTGGAACAGTAAACTTGTAGCTCTTATGCAAAGTAGAAACTTCTTTATCAATTTGGTTCAACTTGTCAGTCAACTTAATTGTGTTGCCAAATTTGTATTTGCCATTTTGGTAAGAAACATCATTTAAGAGTTCGGTAGCCTTTAACTTGTAGCTTTTACCATTAATCTTATAGTTAATAGTTGCCTTTTTAAGACTATTCAACTTATTCTTGGCAGTAGCTAAATCCTTAGTGGTGTAACTGTAGCTCTTGTCTGATGGTGTCTTAGTGTGTTGCTTTTTAAATAGCTCACTAGTTTCTTGCTCATCAATTGTTTGACTAGTAGTGCTATAGCTGTACACCAACTTGTTGTCTTTCAATGCAACTACATTCTTTGCATTCTTATTAACCTTATCTGTAGCCTTCTTGACAGTTAACTTGCCTACCTTAACCCCATCGATTTTTACATTAGGATTAAAGTGAGTTCGTGCAAACTTTTCAGCTGCAGTTTGTGTAGCAACACGGTGATTATGGATGCTAAAACCGGCAATGATACCGATGATAATGACAATTCCGACCACTAAGATGATCAGATTATTTCGTTTATTTCTTTTCCTCAGATCTTCGTTCATAAAATTCTATCCTTTTTATCATTCAATAGATTTAATATAGCACCCATCAATACGTGTGTAAAATCTATTGTTTCTTTAATTGGCCTTTTTCATAATTGCCTTCACCGCATCTTTTAGAGCAAAGTACAAAATCGGCGTACAGATTGCGGTAGAAATTGAATTGATGACGGTTGCTGGCAGACTGACAAAAGCTCCAATATAAGCAACTTGTAAACTAGTTCCCACCATCAGTGCTTCGACAATTGAAACACAATAAGTAGTAAAAATTTTAGTCACCCCAGCAATGATACCTAAAATAATGATGTTCTTCTTGGAGTCGCGATAGTTCATCCCGCGATAAACAGCGGTTAAAACCGTTGCTACAACTACGACTTCCAGCATCGTCAACCATGAAGTTGCCGCATAACCGTTAAGTAGGTCAAAGCCACCTAACCCGATAATCCCGGCAATCATACCGTTGCGATAGCCTAAATAAAGGATCGCTACAGCAGTTAAAGTATTACCGAAGTGAATAAACGGACGACCTACCATTGCTGGTACGGGAATACGCAGTACCCAGATCCCGATATAAATAATTGCCGCAAATAAACCAGTAAAAATTAAAGATTGTAACGAATTAATATCTTTTCTCATATCTCACACCTACTTTTCTATTTCATCCAATAACCATGGCAAGCCTGCCGCATAGTTAGGCCCAAACAGCGGATTTTGTTTCGTATTCATAATTGCTAATCTAATAAAATCGGCCGCAATTGAACAGCTTTTTTCTAAGTTGTTGCCATGTAAAACTGCTGCTAAAAATGCACTAGCAAACATGTCGCCGGTGCCAAAGAAGCTGCCAGACAATTTTTTTTGAATTAATGACCAGTTTTTACCATCTGTTACACCAACTTCACCGATTTTCTCCTTAGTGATAGAAATTCCCGTAATTACCACATTGGGAATAGAAAACTTTTTAGCTAATTCTGTGGCAAATTCCTGTGCTTTTTCTAATGATACTTTTGTTAAATCTTTGCCTAATAAAAATGCTGCTTCAGTGATATTCGGCGTTAAAATCGTCGCTTTGGGGATCAGCTGGCGCATCTTTTTGACATATCCCTCGTCCAAGCCGCGGTACATCTTGCCATGATCGGCCATCGCAGGATCAATTAAAACTACCTGATCGGCACGTTTTATTTGTTCGATCTTATCAAGCCAAAAATCTAACGCATTTTGACCTAAGTAGCCTAAATATAAAGCATCAAAGTTCAAATTGATTTTTTGCCAATGAGCAACTATTTTAGTCATTTCACTACTTAAATCTAGATAAGTATTGCCTTGAAAACCGGTATGCGTAGACAAAATGGCCGTAGGCAGAAGAGTTGACCTTGTGCCACATGCACCAAGAATAGGCAGAGCTACCGAAGATGACACTTGCCCTGCACACGACAGGTCCTGACTGATTAAAACTCCTCCATTAATCATTTCCTCACTCCTAAATAAAAATCCTGCTACTAGCTTATCATAGGTTGGTAGCAGGACTAAAATAATATTCTATTTTGAACTAAAAGTATTAGGTTGAATGTGGTTCAAAATTTGGTAACCAATTTTCTTGTTTCTAGTTTCATCGTTTTGAGTTTGATTCAAGAACATGATTAAACCATTTTGATTATCCTTGGTCAATTGTACCCAGTTACCAAAGTGAGTATTGTACAAGTTACCATAAGCGGACTTAAGGTTGCCCTTAACGTACATCCCACCTGAATAACCGTTTGAAGGCTTAGTATCAAGGTTAGTCATATAATTGAATTCAGCTTGGTCCAAAATCTTGCCATTGGTCAAACCAACTTGGATCTTGTAGTAATCCATTGGGGTTGAGAACAAGTTACCAGCACCTACAAGTTGTGAAGCTTGTTGCTTTTTAACGTATTGAGCCCATTGATAGTTCTTGTAGTTCCAAGTATATGAAATCCCATCGGTCATGCCTGAAGGAATGTCTTCAAGGAAGTAGGTTCTCTTCAAGCCTAATGGATTAATCACACGTTCTTGGACATTTTGCTTGTAAGACTTACCGGTTACTTGGCGAATAATACCTGCAAGCAAGATGTAGTTAGTGTTGTTGTAAGAAAACTTGCCTGGTTGGTTTTGGGTAGTTGAGTTCAACTTGTTAACCACCCAGTTGATCGCATCATTTTCTGAATAAATGCGACCACGGTTAACTTCAGTATCTGTTGCCTTAAGACCTGAAGTATGAGTCATCAAGTTACCTACAGTGATATTTGATGCACCCTTCAAGTTAGGATACCAATTGGAAATCTTAGTATCTTGCGTAAACTTTCCTGCATAAATCAATTGCGTAATAATTGCCGCAGTAATTACTTTTTGCAATGAACAAACTGGATAAACCACCTTGCTGTTGCCTGCGCCAAGACGCTTACCATAATAGCCATAGCCGTAACTAATTTGTTGTGGTTGACCATTTTTAACAACAACAGTAGTTCCTCTTGCATAGTCGTTTGCAATTGTTTTTCTTACAAAACTGCGCATTTCAGTTTGATCATCTGCCGCATTTGCAGTCTTAGCTGTCGCAATTGAAGCAATTGGCAATGCAGAAACAGCAGTAAGCGAAATGGCCGTTTTGATTAATATTCTTTTAAAATTAAAATGTCTCGTTTTCAAAACCCTCCAGAAATGTTAATTTCTTCATAGCATAATCTTAGCATTTATTTTTTTCATTGGAGTTACATATTATATAAATTTTTACTTATTAATAAGGATAATTCCTCTAAACTTTCATTTTTCAATTTTCTTACCAAGAAAATTATCTTTATTTATATTTTATATGGTAAACTTTTCATGTTGTTTAAAAATTAATTTACTTCGAGGAAAATATGCGAAAGAAAAATATCACAGCTATTTGTGTTGGTTTGCCAATCTTCTTAATTTTGGCGATTTCAATCATGATGCATGCGAGCTGGATCAATGAATTCGACAACTTCTTTGAACAACTTGTGCATACAATCCCTGGCTTAAAGGGCCTGATGCTCAATATTACGTTCTTGGCCGATACCAAGGTTGATCTGGTTTGGATGCTACTTATTGCAATTATTCTATGGATTGAAAAGCGGCGACCCCTCTCGCTCAGCATTGTCGTTTCATTAATTACTGCTGATGCGTTTGGTTGGATCGTTAAACACATTGTCCAACGTGCTCGTCCAGTTGCTCACCTGGCAGTAGATGACGGCTTCAGTTTTCCAAGTGGCCACACATTGGGCATGTCAATCATCGTCTTTTGGTTAATGCTCATTTTAATTCCAGCATTAGTCAAAAACAGAACTACTAGAGTTTGGTTAAACGTACTTTTGGTCGTCTGGCTTGTTCTAGTAATGATCTCAAGAGTTTACTTGTATGCTCACTTCCCATCAGATGTCTGTGGTTCAGTTGCACTTGGTGCAATGTGGATTGGCATTGTCGATGCAATTTGGGACAAGGTAACTCCGAGAACAGCAAAAAATGATTTCTAAAAAAATAACCACTAGCATTTGCTAGTGGTCTTTTTTTACAAAAAAAAGTCACTAAGGAAAATGTCCTTAATGGCTTTTCTACACCTTCAAATTTCTTCCTATCAGCAGATGCCCTAAGAGACATCTTGCTTAGCCTTTTCATCCTCGGAGCGCTCATCACACGCCCCGCTATTATATTACCAAATTATCTAAAAAATTGGAAGAGATTTGTTTTAAAAAATTACACTTTTGATCTAGTTGACTTCATTAAATTTATATTGGGTTTAAGATCTAATTTTTGCTTGCTCTTCTGATTATTCAAAATTTTATAAAAGGCGGCGATTTGACTAATTTCTTTAACTCCAGTTGAGCAGCATCCCCCAATAATGCAAGCACCGTGCTCATACCATTCCTTGCTTAATTTACCAAAATCAAACTTAGCATTAAACGGAATCCAATTTCTCTCGAATTCGTTATATATGCCACCCAAGTTAGGGTAAACGATAATGTTTTTCTTGGTAAATTCGCGCATCTTATCGATTGCGGTAGTGGCTAAAAATGGCTTAAAGCAATTGGCACCAACCGCGAAGACTTGATCATACTCATTTATTTTTTCCATCACCTTTTTCAAAGGAGTGCCATCACTAATCTTTGTTGTATCATGCAAAGTAAAACTCACATACACTGGCATTTCAGGTGCGTTTTCTTTTAACCAGTCTAAAAGGACAACTACCTCATCAAGCTTAGGTTGCGTTTCAATAGCTAAACAATCTGGCTTATTTTGAAGCAATACTTGCAAGCGTGGCAAATGAAAATCCAAGTATTGTTTTTTAGTTAGATCATAATCGCCACGAAATTCGTTGCCTTCGGCTAAATAAGCGCCATATGAACCCACAGAAGCGGCTACATAGTTATGGATACCTGTCTTCTTTTCAAAATCATCTCTCGCCTTTTTCGCTATTTTTACCGCATCAGCAATCATTTCTTTAGCCTTGTCTTCAGAATAACCGTGCTTTTCAAAAGCTTGCACATTTGCTTGGTATGTATCGGTAATTGCAATTTGAGCACCGGCTTGGAAGTAGTTCATATGAACTTTATAAACTTTATCTAGGTCTTTGTCTAAAGCTACAGCTGTCCATAAATCTGTATTTGTATCAATTCCTTGTTTCTCAAGTGCTGTTGACATCGCACCATCCAAAACAAGACCCTTACTAGAAATTTGTTTAATCAAATCCATATCCTCACCTTATTCACATTAATATATTTAATAATTAATATTAATTTAATTTTATATTAATAAAGTGAGCAAATCAACCTTTAATTTTCATTTAACAAAAAAAGCAGCCCATCAGCTACTTTACATAATAATTTTTATTTAACTATTTTACCCAGTCGCTAACTTCACTATCGTCACGAGCAACGCCAATAATATTTAAACCGTTACCCCATTCTTTAAAGTGACTTGCGTAAGCCTTATGGTTGGTTCCTGCAGAAGTAAAGAATGAAGCAACTTCGCCTTTGTAGTTCTTCATCTTTTTAAGAAGTGATTTGATTGGGGTTGCAGGATAACCTGACCAAACTGGACTACCTACTAAAATCAAATCATATTTATTAAAGTCGATATCTATAACTTGTGCTTCAGGAAATTCTTCTTTTCCTTGGATTTGATCTAATGCAATGTCATTAGTCTTATACATATCTGAATCGAAAGTACCATCAGCTACAGTTACTTCTTCAATGTCATTACCGGCAATTTCACCATTAATCTTTTCAGCCATTTTCTTGGTATTGCCTGACCATGAGTAATACAAAATTAAAGTTTTTTTAGCCATCTTTAGTCTTCCTTTCGTTTATTACCCCTATTGTAGATTAAAAAGAATAAGTAAGCCAATATAAAGGTAACTAATTTTTCTATAAGTAATAACTAAAAGCTCTTAATTACCTGAATCATGGTTGCACCATACTTTTGCATTTTGGCTTGACCTACCCCACTGACTTCTAAGAACTCTGCTTCATTTTGTGGTTTGATCTTAGCCATATCATGCAGGCTGCGATCAGAAAAGATCATAAATGCAGGTACTCTTTGCTTTTTTGCTAATTCCATTCTCTTCTTTCGTAATGCTTCATATAAATCTGGATTTTCATCCTGAGCAAAAATTTGCTTTTTCTTTTGGACCTTGGCAATTCGTCTTTTTACTGTTATTTTGCCATCGAGCACATCCCAACCACGATTAGTCACATGAACTAACGGATATTTCGTGCCTTCAATTTCTAAATATCTAGACGCAATTAGATAGTCAATTAAGCTGATTGCCTCTTTTTGATTCATTTTTAAGCTACCAAAATGATCGTACTGTGAAGCATTCATCTCTTTCATTTTTTGATTATTTGAACCAACTAGACACTGCGCTACAACGTTTTTACCAAAACGACCATCAAGTTCGTAAACCATCGAAATCACTTTTTGCGCATCGGCCGTAATATCAGTTAATTCATCTTGGTTTAAACAATTAGAGCACTTGCCGCAAGGTTCACAGTCTTGCCCGAAATAGCGCACGATAAACTGCTGCAAACACTCACCCGTATTGGCATAATCGGTGATTGCTTGCAATTTTTGATACTGCAATTCGCGGTATTTTTCATCAGCCGTTGATTCATCGATAAAGAAGCGATACTGGCGCAAATCTCCCGGATGGTAGATCATAATTGCTTCACTTTCTTCGCCATCTCGACCAGCACGTCCTGCTTCTTGATAGTAGCTTTCAATATTACGAGCACTTGAGGCATGAATGACAAAGCGGACATTGCTTTTATCGATTCCCATTCCGAAGGCATTAGTGGCAACAATTACCTGAACTTGATCAAATTGAAACGCTTCTTGTACTTCGTCTCTTTCTTTAGTCTTCATCCCGCCATGATAGGCTCCAACTGAGATACCTTTTTTAGCTAAATAATCAGTTAGGCTCTCTACTTTCTTACGCGTATTGGTGTAGATGATCCCTGTTTCATCGGGATGCATTTTGATGTACTGTGCAATATAAAGTGGCGTGTTTTGCGGTGAATTAACCACCTTAAAGCTCAAATTTGGACGGGCAAATGAAGTGATAACCATATTTTGCTTAGGAATATTCAACTGCTCACAAATATCATCTTGAACCGCTGGCGTGGCAGTTGCAGTTAAGGCCAAAATATTTGGTCTGCTCTTCAAAGAATTTATTCCATCAAGCAGCTGTCGGTAAGCCGGTCTAAAATCATGTCCCCACTGAGAAATACAGTGTGCTTCATCAACTGCAACTAAATCGATATCTAAGAAATTAAGTTGATATCTAAAATAGTCGATTGCTAGACGTTCTGGCGTAATATAGATCAATTTGATCTTGCCCTCATAAGCCTGACGCAAAATCGGATTTACTTCTTCTTGCGGCGTCGCAGAGTTTAAAGCAGCCGCATTAATTCCGTTTTGCTTTAAGGTATCAATCTGATCCTTCATTAATGAAATTAAAGGTGAAATAACCAAGGTAACGCCAGCATTCATCAAGGCTGGAACTTGATAACACAGCGACTTCCCTGCACCAGTCGGCATTACCGCTAGTACATTCTGTTTATTTAAAACTAAATCAATGACTTTCTTTTGTCCTGGACGAAAACTATCATAGCCAAAAGTTTGTTTTAATACTTTTTCTGGATTCATCTAATTTTCCTAACTTGCATGAAATACTTTCTTTATTTTAGCAGAGTATCAATGAAAATTCTTTTGCCTTATAATTAATAAAGTATTCTATCTCAGAAAGAAGGAAAAAACTTGATACATCTTTTTCATCGACGTATCACATTTTCACTTGCTTTAACCATTGGTTTCTTAATCTTGATCCTTATCGGCAGCATTCTTTTATCGCTGCCGTTTGCGGATAAAGCAGGCCAAGCCACTGCTTATTCTGACGCGCTCTTTACTGCAACTTCGGCAGTCTGCGTTACCGGATTAAGTACAGTTACCACGGCTACGCACTGGTCATTTTTTGGTCAGCTTGTGATCATGATCTTAGTTGAAGTTGGCGGTTTGGGCTTTATGACTTTTGCCGTCATGCTCAGCAACTTTGCTCACCAGCGCATGAGTTTAGGTGCAAGAATGTTAACGGGGGAGGCCCTTAATCTGAACCACCTTTCTCAATTTCGGGTTGTTCGTTTAATTATTCGCCTTTCATTGGTGATTCAGTTAATCGGAGCAGGGTTGCTTTTCATTGCTCTAGAACCCAAACTTGGCCTTGGCAAAGGTATCTGGTACAGTCTTTTCCATTCGGTAGCTGCTTATTGTAATGCCGGTTTTGACTTGTTTGGTCCGTCGCTTGAGCAATTGAATAATAATCCTTATGTTTTAACTGTGATCATGCTCTTAATTGGGGCTGGTTCATTTGGTTTCTTAGTTTGGCGTGATTTATTAACTTACCATATTCGCCACAAGATCACCCTGCATACCCGTTTTGCTTTAACGGTTGGTTTAATTATCTTAGTTTTATCAATCATCGGTTTCTTGTTCAGTGAGCAAAACCTTAAGCAATTCAGTGGTAGTCTTAATGGCGTAGATCGTTTCTTTAACACCCTATTTTTGGCAGTAACACCAAGAACGGCCGGATTTTTCTCGGTTCCTTATTCTAAACTAAGTACGGCCGGTATTGCCATTACCATTATCTTGATGTTCATCGGTGGTACCCCTGGCTCCACCGCTGGTGGTGTTAAAACCTCAACTATCGGAATTCTCTTTTTGCAAAGTATCGGTACGTTTACTGGAAAAGAACCTGCCTTTTCGCACCGCCGCTTCACTCGTGATAACATCAATCGCGCCTTAACCCTATTCTTTTCTGCGATTTTATTAATCATTTTAGCGACTCTATTATTAACTATGACCCAACCAAGTTTAGGTCATAATGGTGTTACCAAGGCTGTTTTTGAAGCAGTCTCCGCATTCGGTACCGTAGGTCTAACATTAGGACTTACACCACACCTTAATTTATTTGGCAAAATCATTATTATGGCTTTGATGTTTATTGGACGTGTTGGAATTTACACTTTCATGTATTCTATCTTCAAGTCACATCCTACAAAACAAAGTTATCGTTATCCAGAGGAGGAAATTATCATTGGCTGATCAAAGTTTTGCTGTTTTAGGACTAGGAAAATTCGGCATGGCACTTACTGTTGCCCTTTTAAAAGCCGAACAAGATGTTTTAGTAATTGATTCAAACGAAGAAGTAATTAACGATGTAGCCCACCTGGTTACCCACGCAGTTATTGCGGATGCCACCGATGAAGATGAACTGCGTGATTTGGATATTGGTTCTTTCGATCATGTTTTTGTCACCATGGGTGAAAACGTCGAAGGTAGCATTATCGCAACTATGCTAGCTAAGAAACTTGGCGCACCTGACGTTACAACGCGGGCCAATAACCACAATCACCGCTTGGTTCTTGAAAAAATTGGAGCTGATCATGTGATTGAACCTGAACAAGATATGGCCCGTCAATTGATTTTCCGTCAACTTCACCCTAACGTGGTTAACTTCTTCCACCTTTCTAAAAATGTTTCTTTGATTGAAGTTAGCGTTGAAAATCCACGTTTCTTTAATAAGTCACTCGGCGAATTAGATTTTCGTAAGAACTACGATGTTAACGTAATTGGCATTGTTCATGATGGACACTTGAATGAGGTGCCTCTTGCCACAGATGTCATTAATCCACATGATCAAATTACTTTGATTGGCTCTAATGAAGCTGTTCAAAAAATTGACGATATCTTACAAGAAGATAAGTAATAAAAAACTGCCTTGAGAATTATTTCAAGGCAGTTTTATTTTACTTATTTTTCTTATCCTGATTATCCTTAGCTCAAACAAAAAAGGCATTATCTGCCTTTCTTTATTACTTGTAAAATGTTTCTTCAACCGCATGCGTGATGGCAATCTTATCATGAGCATAAGACAAACCGCCTTGAATGTACAACATGTATGGATCACGAAGCGGACCATCAGATGATAATTCAATAGTTGAGCCTTCAACAAATGAACCTGAAGCCATGACAACTTCATCTTCATAACCATCTTGGTGGTAAGGAATTGGATCAACGAATGAGTTCATTGGTGAGTAGTGTTGAATTGCGGCACAGAACTTAACCATTGGATCTGGTTTACCAAAGGTAACAGTTTGCACAATGTCACTACGAGGATCGCTCCATTTAGGTGATACTTCCAGGCCCATTTCTTCCAAAAGCGCAGCTGTAAAGACCATACCTTTTTGCGCTTCACCAGTTGTATGAGGTGCCATGAAGAAGCCTTGGTAAATATCACGTAAGTAGCCCCAAGTTGCGCCTTCACCTTTACCAGCACCTGGTACAGTCAAACGTGAACCGGCACCATCGATCAAGTCTTGACGCCCTACCAAGAAGGCACCGCCTTTAACCAAACCGGCACCTGCGTTCTTATAAAGTGAACCAGCCATCATATCAGCACCATAAAATGTTGGTTCTTCACATTCTGAGAATTCACCATAACAGTTATCAATAAAGATGTTAACGTCAGGACGAACTTCCTTAACAAATTTAAGCATCTTCTTGATCTTGTCCATGGTAAAAGTCTTGCGCGTTGCATAGCCAAGAGATCTTTGAATAGCTACAACCTTGATTGACTTATCTTGAAGATCTTCTCTAGCCTTTTCGTAATCAACTTGACCATCATCAGTTAATTCAGTGGTCTTGAAGTTGATGTCCCATTCCTTCATGTTGCCTGGCTTGTTACCTGCTAAACCGATAACTTCTTGAATGGTGTCATATGGAGTCCCAGTCAAGTAGTAAAGGGTGTCGCCTGGACGAAGCATGCTGAAAAGACCAACGGTAATAGCATGAGTACCTGAACCAAATTGTGGTCTTACTAAAGCATCATCTACCTTGAAGTAGTCGGCATAAATATCCTCAATCTTGTCACGACCAATATCATCGTAGCCGTAACCAGTTGATGGAACTAAGTCTTCTTCACCAACATGGTGCTTTCTAAACAAATCAAGCACTCTTTGTTGGTTGTATAAAACTTGTTCATCGATTTCTTCGATTCGAGGCTGAATCATCTTTTCAACCTTAGTTACCTTTTCTTTTAATTCTTCTGGTAAATTTTCTTTCCAAGAAAAACTCATTTTTTACTCCCTTTTCTCTTATTTTTTAATGACTTCCGCCTGTACTTTTAAGGTACCATCTTCATTTTGATCCAAGTATACACCTTGAATTTCTGGTACAAAGCCTGGGAATTTTTCAATGGCATGGGCTAAAACTTCAAAGTACTTTTGATCAACTGCGTCCCACTTTTCACCAGGAGCTACGATAAAAACACCTGGTGGGTATGGCAACGCACCTTCAGCTGCCGTTCTGCCAACTACATCTTCAAAATCAACGACTTCATTTTCATTCCGCTTAAACATTTGATCAGCTTCTGAAGGCGTCATCTTGTAGTCTTGCATCCCTGGCTTTTCGAACAACTTTTGCTGCAAAACAAAAGTATTGTTCTTCTTGTAGTATTCATGCATTTCTTGGCAAAGCTGCTTAACAGTGTAGCCCTTGTAGCGGTCAGGATATTCCTTGTACAAAACAGGCAAGACGTCTTTTACTAAAGCATCGTCATTGTAGTACTTTTCAAACTTCAAAAATGCATCAAGCAAGGTATCAAGCTCTTCCTTGGTATCGCCTGGAGTTAACAAGAATAAAAGTGAATTCAGGTCGTTCTTGGCACGAATAATATGATTTTCCATCAAAAATTCCGCTACAACTGCACCAGGAATACCAGTTTCTTCGTATTTAGCATTCTTGACGTCAATACCTGGTGTTTTAACTGTAATCTTAAGTGGATCAATCATGGCTTCGCCTTGACCCATCTTGGTAAAGCCGTGCCAGTTATCTTCCTTGCTCATATTCCAGTACTTAGCGTTAGTTGCTAATTCATCAGTTGGAATATCCGCAAAGTTATCTGGAACAAATGGTTTAAACAACTTAGACTTCTTCAAAAGTTGCTTGCGCCATTCAATCCCCATGCGCAAGATCTTGTCCCACCAAATCTTATTGCCTTCTCCAGCAGTGACATATGAATTAACAGTGAGTGAGGCATAAAGTGGGTAAGCATATGAAGAAGTAACAAACTTCAAGTATTCATGGTTAAAGTGCTTGTGATCAACGTAGCGCTTTTGGCCCTTAATGTGTGAGTCTTTCTTCAAAATTTGTGAAGCTTGGGCCATACCAACTTGTTGCTTATGCAAAGATTGGGTTACCAAGATACCAGGATCATCTGGTCCTAAGTTAAGGAGTAATGGTGACAGGTGCTCCATAATTGGCACAAATTCTTCAAAACCGCCCCATGCACAGTCAAATAAGATGTAGTCACAGAGTTTGCCAATCTTATCAACGATCCACTTAGCATCATAGAAGACACCGTCGTAAGTTTCAGCTTGCACAATAGCTAATCTAAATGGACGCTTTGCCTTAGCTTTTTCCGGATCGACTTTAGCAATTTCAGCTCTGATTTTATCTTCAGTTAAAAAGTCGGGATCCATTTCTCCAATTAAGCCTAAACCATTACGGTCAGTTGGAATATAAACTGGCTTTGCCCCACTCATGACTAAAGCACTATTGTATAAAGATTTGTGATTGTTGCGGTCAAATAATACTAGATCGTCTTCTGACAAAAGTGCACTGGCACAAATCGAGTTGGCACTGGTTGTACCGTTGGTACAAAAGTAAACTTTATCGGCATGATAAGTTTGGGCGGCCAATTTTTCTGCATCAAGAGGCGTACCAGCATGAGTCATCGTATCGCCTAATTGAGGTACGGTGTCACTGGTGTCGGCAAACATTAAGTTTTTGCCGAAGAATTTGTTAAAGACAACGCCAGCTGGATGCAAATCATAATATTGGCCATTGTGGTGGCCAGGCGTAGTAAAACTAATTGGCTTTGCTTCAGCGAAGTTGATTAAATCAGTCAAAAAGCCTGGCACCATCTTTTGTTCATAGTCTTTAGCAGCTTGGTTGATTTTGGCAATATCAGCCTTGCTTGCTTGACCATCCACCTCAATCACAGGAATAGGAAAATCAGATTGTGCTCGCAAATCTGTTGCTTCCTGCTTAGCAGTTCGATCGCCATTTTTAATGACAATAGCTGCTAATTCAGAACTGTTGTCGATTTGATCAAGCGGAACAGATGACCATTCCCGTAATTGACTAATATTTACTCCATTTCCAATAGCAATTTTTAAAAAATCCATCTTTCCCCTTTCCAATTTGATTACAATTTTAAGTTGCTTATTGCAAATCTTATAAAAATCTTTATAATCTTTTTTACAGTAGGGTTGCAATCTGGCCTATATTCGTAATTTACAGTACACATTATTATATAAACATTGGAGGTTTTAGACAAGTGCACTTGCCGTGTTCTCCTCCGCAGGGATAGATAAATTTTTTTGTTTCACAATTAAATACATTCTTGGAGGAAAATATTTTTTATGTCAGAAGAAATCGAAACCATTAATTTCGAGCCGGGCAAAAAACATTACATGAAATGGCCGGTTATTGCCTTAATCGACTTCGTAACTATTATCAGTTTTGAAAACATCTTTTACCCATTTCAAAACCAAGGTTTATCTGTAGTTGTTTCATGGATATTCCTGTTATTCGCTTATGTTATCCCTTACGCATTAATGTGTAGTCAAATGGGATTGACTTTCAAAGACCAAGCCGGTGGTCTTGCTTCATGGGTTCGTCACTCATCTAACGATACTTTGGGTTACTGGACCTCATGGATGTACTGGGTACAAACCGTTCCTTACCTAGTAGACGTTTCCAACTCAGTTATTGTTTCATTCTCATGGATTATTTTGGGCAATAACACCTTGGACAAGCACATGTCCACTTTCTGGTTCGGGATCTTGACTTTTGTAATTATCTTGGCATTTATCCTAATTGAAAATGCGATTAAGAACTCACTTGAGCTTCTTTCCTTAATCGGTGGTGGTGCCATGTTCATCATGTCCATGCTCTTTGTTTTACTTGCAGCTTGGTCAGTGATGCACGGTCACCACATTGCCACCCAACCATTCAACTGGGATTCATTTAAGCCATCATTTAGTTTGAGATACTTCTCAACTACTGGTTTGTTGATCTTCGCTATGTCTGGTGCCGAACTTGCTGCACCTTACATTGTTCAAATGCGTGATCCAAAGCACGAATTTCCTAAGGCTATGTGGATGTTAGCTATCATGACTGGTTTCTTAACCATCTTTGGTACTTTGGCATTGGCAGTCTTCTTCAATGCCCACCACATTCCACATGACTTTAAGATGAACGGTCCTTACTACGCTTTCCAACTTTTAGGTGAAAGTTTAGGCTTGGGCAAAGTCTTAATGTACATCTTCGCAGTTGTACAAGCTATCTTTATGATGGCTCAATTAGCTGTTTTACTTGATGCTTCAAGTCGTGTATTTGCTGGTGACGTTGCCGACAGATACATGCCTAAGTGGCTTACTGGTAAGAAGGACAAGACTGGTCGTCCAGTTCACTCTTACACTTTGACTTGTGGTTTGGCATTATTCCTTCTTTTACTTACTGGTACTTTGCCAAACATTAACTCAATCTATAACTGGTTGTTAAACATCAACGGTATTATTTCACCATACAAGACTTGCTGGGTATTCTTCGCCTTCATAATGCTTCGTATGCATGAAAAGAACTACCATTCAGATTATGTCTTCATAAAAAACAGAACCGGTGCCTTAATCATGGGTTGGTGGTGCCTAATCTTCACCTTTATCTGTGCAACTTTAGGTTTCATCCCTCAAGAAGCAGAAGCAACATTTGGTAGTGCCGCATTTAACCACCAATTAATGATGAACATCATCACTGTTATCGTACTCTTCGGTTTAGGTTTCTTATTACCATGGTTACGTAAACGTGAAGAAAACCGTGAAGATGAGATGTAAAAATTAGTTTAATCTAGTAAATCAAAAAAGCAGATGAATTTTTCTTCATCTGCCTTTTTTATATTTTATTTATTTTGATTTCTTAGCTTTGGACAACTTTTTAAACCTATCTGAAACAGATAAGCCAGCCATACCCAAGAGACTAACAAGCATACCGAAAACAGTTAAGCCAGTTGCTTTCTTATCACCAGTTTGTGGTAATTGTGCCTTTTGGCTTTTTCTTCTGAATTATTATTTTCCTTAGCATTTGTGAACTTCAAATCTGGACTAATAGCCTTGACACTCTTATTGCCAGCAGCATAACCTGGATCAACATAATCAAGTCTGTAGTCAACACCATTCTTAGTGATAACTGCATTTACGGGAACCTCATTAAATGTAGTTGTACCCTTATGACTTACTTCAGTATATTTATCAGTAACTAAATCATGTTTCAATTCTCTAGAAAAAGTAATCTTTTGCGTTGTAGATGGAGCCAATTCATTGCCATTTTGGTCAACATAATTGATTACTTCTAGATTGATCTGACCAATTTGATATCGATCAGCCCAAACGGCGCTACCCTGCCATCCTTCTTCATCACCGGTCCCTTGTTTACATGCGTTAGTGTAATCGAACCATCATCATTTTGCATTTCTTTTTCATTTTGCTTAAGAGATAGGTCTATTTTTGTTCCATTATCATATTTATGAAAATTAAACTTGTCTTTCAAATCCTTAGAAGTTACAGTTTCTTCTTGATAATCAGAAGCTTCCAGTCCTTGAACTTGTTGACCTTCATTAGCAGTGCGTGTTTCATCACCACCAGGGTTCGAACCTGATTTGCCAGTAGCAGTACCATCAGAAGTAGAACCTGCTGATTAAGCTTGTGTAGCTTCAGTAGTCCCAGCATCTGCTTTTACTTCTTAGGTAGTCGCATTTTGCAACAACATACACCCCAATACTACAGAACACAAACCTACTGATAATTTTTGTAAACTATATCTATTCTTCATCTTCTATATCCTATCTAACGTTTTTCCTTATTCCTTTTATCACATTCGCAATCCTTATTTTAAGAGGAACAAAAAATAAGACAATAGTTTGGAGTGATTTTGGTATATACCATAAAAATAGAATATTATTCCAGCTTTGGAACACAACATCCCAAATTTGCGGTATAAGATTATATTTGTCAACTACCCTAGACTGAAGTCTAGGGCTTAGTGGCTCGTTAGCTTGCGCTAACCAGAACACCAACTTGCTTAGATACGGACCTGACTTACCAGCAATAGTCTTTTGACTATTGCCGATAGAGGT
>NZ_CDLD01000014.1:0-195096 GCF_001006945.1 Lactobacillus sp. OTU4228 | reverse complement strand
ATATATAGACTATTACAATACGGAAAGAACTAAGGATAAACTAAAAGAACTTACTCCGATAGAATATCGGAATAAGTCCTTAGTCGCATAATATCAATAAAGTGTCCGAAAAATGCGGGTCACTACAAACTGGTTCTTTTTCATTCATAAAATCAAATTGCTTTTGAAATGCACGACCCTCTCTCAAGTCATAAACAGAGCCTAAAACAGGCGTAAGTGCAAATGGACGCAAAGTATTAATATCTTTGGTTTTATTTGCATAAATACGATGCATTTCTGGTTTAATCTCAAGAATCTTATCTATGTATGATAGACTAATCTCATCGACATAGCCTTTAAGCGTAAAACCTACGCTGCTTAGCGTCTCTCTGCCGCGTAAAGCAGTTAAACAAACGCGGTTATTGCCTTTAATGTTACGGTAAAAGTTCTTTTGGTTAGTAGTTGCGAAGATTAACCGTCCATCTTCATTAAAGTCAATGTCAACAATATTGGTGTGAGGTTCACCATTTTGGTCAACCGTACCAAAAATTGCAGAGTGAAAACAAGAAACGATTAAATCTAAAAAGTCATTATTAGTTAAATTGGTGTCTAAATTGGGAACATGTTGTCTCATAATCTTTATCCATTCTATTTTAACTTTAACTATATTTTTATGTGTAAGTATACCTGAGATTAAAACATAATACTATTTTAATGCTTATGAAATATATCAATTTTTTCTTAATCGTTTGCCAAAAATCCATTTTTTCGATAAAATTTTAACTAACTTAAAATAAGAAAAGAGGATGAGTATGGACTTAGATTACAAGAAACTAGCTCAAGCAAAAAAGGATGATATTTTACGTGACTTGGATGAATTAATCGCAATTGATTCTTCCGAAGACTTAAACAACACTTCTAAAGAATATCCTGTTGGCCCAGGTCCCGTTAAGGCAATGAAGAAGTTCTTGTCTTTTGCTGAACGCGACGGCTTCCACATTAAGAACGTTGACAACTATGCTGGCCGTGTTGATTACGGTGAAGGTGACAAGCATCTTGGCATTATCGGTCACATGGACGTTGTTCCCGCCGGTGATGGCTGGGTAACCGATCCTTTCAAAATGATCATCAAGGACGATAAAATTATCGGTCGTGGTTCTGCCGATGACAAAGGCCCAGCATTAGCTGCTTACTACGGTATGCTTTTACTTAAAGAAGCTGGTTTTGAACCTAAGAAGAAAATCGACTTTATTGTCGGTACCAATGAAGAAACCAACTGGGTAGGTATTGATTACTACTTAAAGCATGAACATACTCCAGACCAAGTTTTCTCTCCTGATGCCGAATACCCAATCATCAATGGTGAACAAGGGATCTACACTTTAGTACTTAACTTTAAGGATGATCAAGAAAAAGGCGCTGTCATTCTTAAATCCTTCAAGGCAGGTATCGCAGAAAACGTTACCCCACAAAAGGCTTATGCTACTATTCAAGCAGATGATCTTGATGAAATTAAAGCCAAATTCGAGCAATTCTTGACTGACAACAAGCTTGAAGGTCAATTCGATATCAACGATAACATTGCTAAGATTGAACTCACTGGTCAAGGTGCGCACGCTTCAGCTCCTCAAGTTGGCCGCAATGCTGCAACTTTCTTAGGTCTCTTCTTAGATCAATTTGACTTTGCTGGTCGTGATAAAAACTATCTTCACTTCTTAGCCGACGTTGAACACGAAGACTTCCAAGGTAAAAAGCTTGGCGTCTTCCATCATGATGATCTAATGGGCGATTTATCCTCCGCTCCTTCAATTTTTGAATACACTGAAGATGGCGCGGCTATTCTTAAAGACAACATTCGTTACCCACAAGGCACTGATCCAGACAAGATGGTTAAGCAAGTTAGCGAAAAATTTGGCGACATTTTAACTCCAAGCTTTGCTTCATTTGAAGAACCTCACTACGTACCTGGTGATGATCCATTAGTTAAGACCTTGCTTGCAGTTTATGAACGTCAAACTGGTAAGAAAGGCCATGAAGTTGTCATCGGTGGTGGTACTTACGGACGACTCTTTAAGCATGGTGTCGCATATGGTGCCCAACCTGAAGATGCGCCAATGGTCATGCACCAAGCTAACGAATACATGAAAGTTGACGATTTGATCAACTCAATTGCTATTTATGCAGAAGCAATCTACGAATTAACTAAAGACTAATAATCAAAAAGGCATCCTTGCAAAACGCAAAGATGCTTTTTCTATGCAAAAATATGACCCAAGTAATATCCTAGAAATACTAGAACTACACCGCCTATGTATGATGCTAGTGCGTAGAAAACTAGTCCACGATAATTTTTGCTTTTATATAATTCAACTAATTCCGTATTCATGGTTGAAAAAGTAGTGTAACCACCTAAAACACCTGTCCCTACAACAGCATAAACAAAGACATTTGCTTTAATGCCAAATACAAAACCTAAAATAAAGGCACCTGTTAAATTAATAAACAAAGTTGGGATAGGCAAATTAGAAAACTTTTTGCCGATCCATTCCCAGTGCTTTTTACCATAATTAGTGATTGCATACCGAATCATGGCACCAATTGATGCTCCAATACCAGCTAATAATAAATTCAACTTAATCTTCCCTTCTCAATAACTGACCTACAGCTTTACCAACGCCCATGCCTAAATAAGCGAAAAAAAAGCCAAAGACGATCGATGCCAAAAAGTAAATTAATGCCGTACCAGGCAAATTAGCTTGAATATTTTTCAAGATATCCAAATTAAAAGTTGAAAAAGTCGTAAAGGCTCCAATAAAGCCGGTACCTAATCCAACCGTCAACCATTGGTACATTGTTTTAAATTCCATAAAGAAATACGTGAAAAATGCTAATAAAAAGCAGCCAATAATATTTCCCCAGAAAGTACCATAAAAGCTAAAAACAGCATTTAAACTTGCACGTGCCACTCCGCCAAAGAAAGCGAAAAATGCCACACTAATATAGTTACTAATTTTCGTAGACAAATACAATTCCTCCAAACAAAAAACGCCTACTCTACCCCTATGGGACAAAGTAGACGTCATTAGATTTCTCGGTTAATGGTGAACGTCATCACCTATTTAATTAATATATTGAATATACAACAATCACCAAAATCATTCAAGTGCAAATTTAGTAACAATATACTTAAAAATGATATAATTAATCCAAAAGAAAGGGTGAGCACAATGAATTTTCCTTATGAAAAAGAATTCCGCACGTATTGTAAGCAAAAGAAAAAACTAGCCGATTCAACCATTTCTCTAGCAGATAAATCCGTTACGACTTTTTGGAATTACTATGCGGCTAACGTTGATTCAGATGCAAATGTCAACGATGTTAGAGCTGGTGACATCCGCAATTTTTTGGCTTCTCTTGAAACTAAACTGCATTTCAAAAGCAACACAGTTAACAAATACCTGAGTCACATTAAGATGTACTTTGTTTTCTTAAGTGAATACGACTATATCATCACCTACCCACTCTTAAGTCTGCGTGGCAATAAATTTGATCGCAAGCAAAAATATATTATCAATTGGATGCCCTATTTGCCTGATTTAATCAAAATTAAGGATATTCATCCCGAAACCGTAAAAATGATGGCGGCCATTGCGGCTGGATTCAAACCAAAAGAAATCGTTGTTTTAAAAACCAATGATTTGCTTAAGCACGTAGATAATGATGAAGTTAAGCAATATATCAAAGATCATACTGATTATTCCAAAAGTGCTGATCCTTATATTTTTGCTCGTAAAAATGGTGAGCCCTACGCCTCAGACTTCAATATCAATCAGAGAATTGCACCTGACAGACAAATAATTGGGATGCAGCTAACAACGCATAAATTGCGTATGAGCTTCGTTTATTCGATTCTTTCTGATCACCAGTTGTCTGATAACCAGATATTGAAGACTTTACGCATCACCCTTAAATCACTTACCTATTATCGTAAGAATATGACTCTTTATGTTGAAACCGAAGATTTTAAATTAGACTAAAAAAGGCGACTGTTCTAGTTGAACAATCGTCTTTTGTTTTATCTAATTCCTTGGTGCTGGACCTCTGCCTCGATGATTATTATTCAAAACATATTCTTCAATCAACTGCAGCACTTGGTTGTTTTGTGGAAGTTCCGAGTGTTGGGCTAAGCGTCCTGTTACCGTAATCTGCGTATAGTGCTTCACAGCACCTTGATAGATGTATTTTCCGGCTTCTACACTAGAAACAGGAACAATCCCATCAGCCACGTAATTCTTCGTCCCAGCGACTGAATACATCGTCAAATAACTAGGCAGTTTCTTTCTGTTTTTAATAAAGTCTTTGAGCATTTGCGTAGGACGGTTTGACGTTTCCGCAAAGTTATATGGTGAACCAATTGTCATCAAAACCTTGATTCTGATCAAACGATTACTTGTCGTATTAAAGTAATTTTCCAAAAATGCAGTATAAATCAAACCACCATTGGAGTGCCCTACTGCCTTGAAGTTATTGAAATTATAGCGCCGCTTCAGTTCATTAAAAGCCATATTAAACCAGCGGGCTTGCTTCTTAATATTGCTATAGCCATCATGATTATTCTGGAAGCCGACAACAATAAATGGTTCATTGTCGTTACGTCTAATTCTTCCAGTAAAAATCATCTGGCCATTTTCTTTAACATAGACTTTAAGCAAACTATGGTTTTTACGATCTCTTTGATTGATTTTTTGCACCAAAGTATCAAAACGATTTACTGAAGCAGAACTCCCTGGAATCATAATTACTGGTGACATGCGTGAATCACGCCGCATCTGTAATTTGTTAGCATTTTGATTAGCATAAACTGCGGCCGGAATCGCACAAACAATAGTTGCCACTAAAATCAATATTGGGTAAAGCCATCTTTTATATTTTTTCATTTTAAACTTGCCTCGTATTTATTAGCTACTTGATTATCTAACTTAACAAAAGGTACATAGATTAAGACATCTACTATTAAAATGAAAATCGTATAAATTAAAGCTACGACATTACCTCCTGTTCCCATCAATGGTGCTAAAATTCCTGGCGTACCGTCTGGAACTGGATAAACCAATGGTGGGAACAATTTAATCCAAATGGCGATACTGCCCAAAAGCATATTAACAATTGGACTTAAAACAAATGGAATGACATAAATAGGATTCAAGATTGTTGGAATACCGACTACCAGTGAGAAATTAACATTAAAGAATACTGGTACGGAACTTCTCATTGCAATTGCTCTTTTTTGTTTTTTATTACTAAACAAAATCAAAGCAATGACTAAGGCCAAGGTAGCTCCTACACCACCAATTCCTCCAAAGCCGTTGAAAAGTGATTGCAAAGTATATGGATAAGGAATGTTCCAAGGTGTCTTATGCGATAGGGCATATGACAAATTGGCAATTGATTCATTACCAAAAATATTGCTGCTAAAGTTTAAAGTACCAGCATATCCTAACCAAATCGTAAAAGTAGTGATCAATGAAATTAAAATCGACAAACCATAACTACTATGTTGGTTAGCTACTATCGACACGCTTTGAGCAACTATTCTGTCCATCTGGTATTGCCTGTATGTAGCAAAGCCCAAGTGAATAACTAGCGCACAAGCTAAAACAATCAGCAGTGGTTTGATATTAACGATAATCGTTTTAACGAGGTCTCTATCCTTACCCTCTGGTATATCGTGGCCAAATTTGGCAAATACCCAACCTACAAAATAACCAACAATGATCCCGAAAATAAACCATGTGGCATTATAATAATTCATTTCATACTGCTGCGTATTACGGATCGTATGAATAAACATCAAAATATACGATGCAACGCTCGCTACGCCTACGATATTCGAATTTTTACCATAATGGCGCATAGTTAACTCGGCACTAATAAAAGCCGCATAGAGCGCTAAAACGCCGGTTGTCGCTAAACTTACATCGCTAACGATCGCACTAGCAAAATTATGTGCTGGAAACCACTTAATAATGTTGGTTAAACGCCCAAAGAAACTATTAGTCGTTAAAAAACTATTAGCTAAGGCCCAGCAATATGTTCCAATTAAGGCAAACGGAAAGATCGAGACCATCGTTTGCTGTAATATTTTAATAAAAGTTAACTGCTTGTATTTGACTAGTAGATCAACTATCTTATTCTCATTCATATTTCCACCCTTTTCTTTTCCTTACAAATATACATTTTTAGGTGAAATTGAACACGAAAAAAGACGTTTAAAAATTTAAACGCCTCATAGTTCATATTATTCAGAATCTGAGTGGTAAGTAATACTGAACCCTGCTTGGAATTCCTTGCCTGGTTCCAAGTGATTCATGCCATATTTATCTTCCAATTTGCCGTCCGCATCATTACGGTCTGCGATACCCCACCATGGTTCGATGCAGACATAATTTGCAGTCTTTGGATATTGTGACCAAATACCAACGAATGGAGCGTTTCTAGTCCAAACATTAATGTGGAACTTGCTCTTGTCAGTTCTAAGTGAAACTTTATTATCATGTCCGTGCAATTCATAAATTAAGGCATCGTTCTTAAATAGGTCGTCGCTCAATCCAATCATACTATCGGTTGAAGCCAATGAACGGTTTTCCCAATCAAGGCTAGCATCCTTAAGAGGAATTCTAACACGTGCTACTGATGGGTGCATGTCGAAGTAGTAGTCTTCCTTCTTTTCACCGTTCTTAGTTGGTAAATTGAAGCCTGGGTGGCCACCAACACCGAAAATCATTGTTTCATCGGATTTGTTAACAACACTGAAGTTTTCTTCAAGCAAGTTATTCATCAAGTTGTAGTTAACTCTGAATTCAAACTTGAATGGGTAAATCTTGCGTGTTTCTTCGTTGTCCTTTAATAAGAAAGTAATGCTTTCTTGAGTATGATTTTCAACTTCAAAGTCACAGTTTCTAGCAAAACCGTGTTGACCCATGTGATAAGTCTTGCCTTTATATGTGTATTCATCGTTCTTTAAACGACCAACAATTGGGAAAAGAATAGGTGCATGTCTGCCCCAAATTTCAGGATCAGCTTGCCACATATATTCTTCACCAGTATGAGCACCTTTTACGCTCTGAATTTCTGCACCGTGGTCTGAGATAACCACTTTGATCATATTATTTTCAATTGTATAATTCATACTATTTATCCCTACCTATCAAATCAAATAACAAAAATCGGAATGTAATCGCTTTTACTCTATTCTAACATAATGACCCGATAAGTTAGAGCAAATTTTAGCCAAGAAAAAAAGCAGTCAACAGACTGCTTTTTAATTTCTACAAGATAAACTTAGTTAAGTCCTTATTAGTAATGATATCGCCTAACTTGTCTTCAACGTAGGCTTCAGTGATGGTAATTTCACCCATTTCCATGTCAGGACCTTCGTAAAGAACATCTTCAAGCAACTTTTCAAGAATAGTTGAAAGACGTCTTGCACCGATGTTATCAGTACCTTGGTTTACACTGAAGGCAATTTCAGCAATCTTGTCAACTGCTTCTTGAGTGAAGACTAACTTAATGCCATCGGCCTTCATTAAAGCAACATATTGCTTAAGCAATGAGTTTTGTGGATCCTTCAAGATCTTTACGAAATCATCCTTAGTCAAAGCGTTCAATTCAACACGGATTGGAAAACGACCTTGCAATTCAGGAATCAAATCACTTGGCTTGCTTTCAGCAAAGGCACCAGCGGCAATAAAGAGAATATGATCAGTTGAAACAGGACCATACTTAGTGTTTACAGTTGAACCTTCAACGATTGGCAAGATATCTCTTTGAACACCTTCACGGGAAACTTCACCAGAATTACGCTTGTTACCAGCAATAATCTTATCAATTTCGTCAATAAAGATAATACCGTTGTTTTGACTTCTTTCGATCGCACTTTGGTAAATAGTATCGTAATCGACCATCTTGCGTGATTCTTCTTGAATTAAGACTTCACGTGCTTCTCTTACTGGCAAGGTACGCTTAACTTTCTTCTTTGGCATAATGTCATTAAGCATTGAACCCATGTCCATGCCCATTTGACCCATCATGTCGCTCATTGGGTTTGCCTTAGGAGCTTGTTCAACTTCAATAGTAACTTCACGATCTTCAAGAAGTCCCTTGTTCAACTTTTCAGCAACATCCATTCTTTGGTTGCGTACTTCATCAGTAACTTCTTCTTCGTCATTATTATTTTGGTTGTTGCCACCCATCAGCATTGACATCATGTCTTGCATTTGTTGCATTTGGCTTTCACGATTTTCGCGTTTAACACCAGGTGCAAGAAGACGTACCAATTGCTTATTTGCCTCTTTAGTAGCTTGTGGCTTTACGCGTTCAAATTGGTCCTTTTCTTCCATGCGAACAGCTTCACTGACCAAATCGCGGACCATTGATTCAACGTCACGACCAACGTAACCAACTTCAGTAAATTTAGTTGCTTCAACCTTAACAAAAGGTGCATCAACAATATCTGCTAAACGACGAGCAATTTCAGTTTTACCTACACCAGTAGGACCTGCCATGAGCAAGTTCTTTGGTGTGATTTCCTTTTGCATCTCTTTGTTAAGTTGCATTCTACGGTAACGGTTGTAAAGTGCAATCGCTACTGACTTCTTTGCTTCATCTTGACCAATAATATATTCATTTAAAATTCTAACTATTTCTTTTGGAGTCTTAATAGCCATTATTTTTTCTCCTAAATTTCGTCAGTAATAATTTGATCATCAGTAAATACATCAATACCTGATGCAATTTTAACTGCTTCATGAGCAATTTCATCAGCCTTCATGTCTTTAGCATGACGAGTCATCGCAATAGCAGCAGCTTGAGCAAAGTTACCACCTGAACCAATTGCTACTACATTTTCATCTGGTTCAAGCACCTCACCATTACCTGAGATAAGTAGAAGGTCTTTATCGTTAAACGCAATTAGCATTGCATTCAATTTTTGCAAAGCGGGGTCTTTACGCCAATCTTGTGCCATTTCAACAGCAGCACGACGTAAATCACCGCTGTAGCTTTCAAGCTTGCCTTCAAGCATTTCTTGCAAGCTTACAGCATCAGCAACACCACCAGCAAAACCGATAACTACGCGGTCATGGTAAATTCTGCGAATCTTTCTTGCAGTTGCCTTAGCAATTACCTTTTCACCTAAGGTAACTTGACCATCACCTGCAATAGCAGTCTTGCCGTTAAATCTTACTGAACAAATTGTTGTCATTATTAAACCTCAACTTTCTTTATTACGAGGAAAATATTTTTCATAATCTGATTTTAGATGAGCTGTAGTCACATGCGTATAAATCTGAGTTGCAGATAAACTGCTGTGTCCTAATAATTCTTGGACGCTACGCATATCAGCGCCATTATTTAGCATTGCCGTTGCAAACGTGTGTCGCAACTCATGTGGATGTACTTTACCACTAATCCCTGCTTGATTAAAAGTTTTTTGCATTACATATTGAATTCCACGATCACTAATTGCTTTTCCTTGATTACTCAAGAAAACATGCTGTTCATCTTTATCCTTTAGTAAACGCGGACGAGCATTATTCAAATAATTAAGCAGGGAGTTTTTAGTTCGATCATCAAAAGCAACATAACGATCCTTGTTGCCTTTCCCGTGAACTAAAATTGTCTTCAAGTCTAAATCAATCTGCGGCAAAGTCAAGCCACTAACTTCGCTGACCCGCATCCCCGTTGCATAAAACAGTTCAAACAAGGCCAGATTGCGCACAGTTAGCGGCTTGTCTCCTTGCAAAGAATCAAATACTTGCTTGATCTCTGATTGGTAGAAAAATTGCGGCAGCTTTTTTTCGCCACGTCTGATGACAACTGTCTGAGTTGGATCTATTTTCACGATCCGTCTCCTAGTCAAAAAACGGTAAAACGAATGCAGACTCGACATTTGTCTTGCTTGACTGCTGCGGGCAAGCTTGCGGTCGCCCAAGTGCTGAATATAGATCTGAATATCGCGTTCAGTTACCTTTTTCCAGCCAGCAAAGCCACCGTTTTCCTGCCAAAACTTTTTTGCCTCATGCAGATCCGTAGCATAAGACGATATTGTCTTTTTACTATAGTACCGCTCAAATTGCAAGTAAGAGATAAATTGATCTAGTTCATCCATGTCATTTTTCATTAGTCTAGGACTTCTGCCTTAAATTTATCTAAACTAGCCAAGCCACGTTCACTAATCTTTTCATGACGTTCACGCTTTTTGCGAATCTTCTTGCCTTCAAGAGCTGGCAAAAGAGCAAAGCTGGCATTCATTGGTTGGAAATTCTTAGCACTTGTAGTGGTAATATAATTAGCCATTGAGCCTAATGCAGTATCCTTTGGAAAAGCAACAGTCTCTTCGCCTAATGCTTCCCTTGCTGCATTAATACCGGCAACTAAACCACTACCGGCACTTTCTACATAACCTTCGACACCAGTCATTTGACCAGCAAAGAACAAGCCTGGTCTATTTTGAGCTTCATAGCTAGCTGTTAAAACATCTGGAGAAGCCATGTAGGTGTTTCTGTGCATCTTGCCATAGCGAACGAAACGAGCATTTTCAAGACCTGGAATCATTGAGAAGACACGCTTTTGTTCGCCAAACTTCAAGTGAGTTTGAAAACCAACAATGTTGTACATTGAAGCAGCGGCATTATCTTGACGCAATTGAACTACAGCATATGGAGTTTCACCAGTATGAGGATCTTCCAAGCCTACTGGCTTTAATGGACCAAACAACATTGTTTTGGCACCACGAGCAGCCATCACTTCAATTGGCATGCATCCCTCAAACACGTCATTTTTCTCAAAACCGTGAAGTTGAGCAGTTTCCGCATTAATCAATTCATGAGCGAACTTTTCATATTGTTCCTTAGTCATTGGACAGTTCAAGTAAGCAGCTTCACCACGGTCATAACGAGACTTCTTGTAAACAATGTCCATATCGATTGAGTCCGCAGCCACAATTGGAGCTGCAGCATCAAAGAAATGAAGACTATCTGTACCAGAAAATTCTTGAATTTTTTCGGCTAAAGCATCGCTAGTCAATGGACCAGTAGCGATAACTGTAATGCCATCTTCTGGAATTTCGGTAATTTCTTCTTCATGAACAGTCACATTATCAAGATCACGAAGCGTGTCAGTAACATACTTGCTAAAACTGTCACGGTCAACAGCCAATGCGCCACCTGCTGGAACTTGAGTCTTATCAGCAGCCTTCATGATCAATGAATCCAACTGACGCATTTCTTCTTTTAAAAGACCAACTGCATTTGACAATTGGTTGGAACGCATTGAGTTTGTACATACAAGCTCAGCGAATTCGCCAGTTTCATGTGCAGGCGTTTCCTTCTTGGGACGCATTTCATAGAGGTCAACATGGATTCCGCGCTTAGCTAATTGCCAAGTAGCTTCACTTCCGGCTAATCCCGCTCCAATTACGGTAACATTTTTTGGCATCAAATCACCTTTATTTCTTTATTTTTAAATTTTACTTATCAATTTCATCTTCTTGTGGATCTTCACGGTAGTCGCCGTTTGGACAAAGGATTACTGGGCCCTTCTTTGAGCGCTTTTCAACCAAGAAATGACCGTCATTTGGACAGTTTCTGCCAATTGGCTTATCCCAAGAAACAAAATCACAGTCCGGGTAACGAGAACAACCATAGAATTTACGGTTTCTTCTTGACTTCTTTTCAACCACTTGACCCTTGCCACACTTTGGACAAACAACGCCAATTTCCTTAACGATTGGCTTAGTGTTGCGACAATCTGGGAAGCGTGAACAAGCATAGAACTTGCCATAACGACCCATCTTGATCACCATTGGGGCACCGCAAATATCACAGTTAAAGCCAGCTGGTTCATCCTTAATTTGAACCTTTTCGATTTCACTATCGGCTTTATCCAATTCCCTCTTGAAAGGTTGGTAATATTCATCGACAACGTTAACCCATTGCTTTTTACCATCTTCAACTTCATCAAGTTCGTCTTCAAGATGAGCAGTATAGTCAACGTTAGCAATATCTGGAAAGAATTGTTCAATCAAAGTATCAACAATTTCACCTAATTCTGTTGGAACGATTGAACGACCTTCAAGCTTGACATAGTAACGGCGTTGAATGGTATCAATGGTTGGAGCATAAGTTGATGGACGACCTACACCGTTTTCTTCCAAAGCATGAACCAAACTTGCTTCGGTATAACGTGCTGGTGGTTGAGTAAAGTGTTGCTTGTTGTCGGACTTAGTCATTTGGACCTTGTCGCCTTCTTCTAAGTCAGGCAAGTCAACGTTCTTTTCTTGTTGGTTATCGTAAACTTGGGTAAAACCAGCAAATTTCATCTTAGAACCAGTAGTTCTAAACATGACGCCATTTTGCACGATATCTGCCCTTACAGTGTCGTAAACAGCTGGCTTCATTTCGCTAGCAACGAATCTTGACCAAATCAACTTATACAGGCGATATTGCTCAGTTGTAAGCACGCTCTTAAGTGATTCTGGTGTTCTGTAAACGCTAGTTGGACGAATAGCTTCGTGGGCATCTTGAGCATCTTCTTGATTCTTGAAGTGTCTTTGACTCTTAGCCGCATATTCTGCACCATATTTTTCATGCAAAAACTTAGATGCTTCTTGTTGAGCAACAGGTGAAATACGTTTAGAGTCAGTTCTCATATAGGTAATCAAACCAACGGTTCCTTGCTTACCCAAACTAATTCCTTCATACAGTTGCTGTGCGATGCTCATTGTTCTACGAGTTCTGTAGCCCAAGCGCTTGTTAGCCTCTTGTTGCATAGTAGAAGTAGTAAATGGAGCTGCTGGTTGACGACGACGTTGTCTAGAAACCACTTTAGCAACTTCGAAATCTTTCTTTTTATCGATCTTTGCTAAAACTTCCTTAACAGCATCAATATTAGGCAATTCCTTCTTCTTGCTGTCAACGCCATAAAAGGCTGACTTAAAGCTGTCTTTACCCTTCTTGAAATCGGCATCGATTGACCAATATTCTTTTGGTTTGAATTCTTTGATTTCCTTTTCACGGTCAATAACAAGCTTCAAAGCAACAGACTGTACACGACCTGCACTCAAGCCTTTTTTAACTTTAGCCCAAAGAATTGGAGAAAGGGAATAACCCACGATTCTGTCCAAAACTCGACGAGCTTGTTGGGCATCAACCGTATCCATATCAATGGTACGAGGATGTTTAAAACTTTCTTTAACAGCGTCTTTGGTAACTTCGTTAAAAGTTACTCTGTTTTTGGCATTTTCATCCAAATTAAGTGCATGAGCTACGTGCCAAGCAATGGCTTCCCCTTCACGATCGGGGTCGGAAGCCAAATATACTTCTTTAGCCTTCTTAGCTTCACTCTTTAATTCTTTAATAGTGTCACCTTTACCACGAATAGAAATATATTTTGGCTTGTAATTATCGTCAAAATCGATCCCCATTTGAGATTTAGGCAAGTCACGAATATGGCCCTTTGAAGCGATTACATGATAGTTTCTACCTAAATATTTTTCAATTGTCTTGGCCTTTGCAGGTGACTCCACAATTACCAAGGTTTTCTTACGTTTTTTAGTTTTTGGTTTACTCTTTGCTTTAGTAGGCATTAAATGCCTCCTTATTAAAATATTATTTTATAATTACAGTCCACAGATTAATTAATACTTTATGAATTGTCAAATCTTTCCGTTTTTAAATTTGAAATTTACGATTGGAGTTGCTCCTGCTCCAATCAATTGATTTGGACCAGCAGAGAGCTCACTGGTTATCGCACCCGGCACCGCATAAATATCGCGGTTTTCTTGCAAAGCAATGCTTGCTGTAATTAATGAACCCGATTTTTCTTTAGCCTCTGTCACAATTACGCTTTTGCTTAAGCCAGCTAAAATTCTATTGCGCTCAGGAAAACGATATGGACGCGGCGGCGTATCAGGCAAATATTCACTAATTACTAGACCCTTTTGCTTAATTTGATTTTGCAGCCAGGTATTTTGTCTAGGATAGGAATAATTTAAACCGTTGCCAATCACCGCAATTGTTCGACCCTGATTATTCAAAGTCGTGTGATGTGCTAAAGCATCGACGCCTTTGGCCAAGCCACTAGCAATGACCATGTTCTGTTCAATTAAATTGGGTACCAGTTTTTCCATTACTTGTCTGCTGTAATTAGTTGGATAACGTGAACCTACAATTGTAACGATCTCTTTTGAAAGGAGTGAAGTATCGCCTTGAGCAAACAAAACAAGGGGCGGACGATAGATCTGGCGCAATTTTTCGGGATATTCTTCATCAAAAAAGCCAATCACATCGCACTGACAATAAATCTGCTTTACCAAGCGATCAAGATCTTTATCTCGAAAAGCCTTTAAGCACGCCTCCATTAATTGCTCGGGTAATTCCATTTCCTTGAGATCTTCTACTTCAATCGTTTTCTCACTATTCATCTGCTTAGCGACTGTCAGCAGTTTTACGTAACCAATTCCTTTTTGCAGTTTCAGTTTCAATAAAAATTCTGTCTTGTTCATAAAAGCCTCCACTGTTTATTACGCAAAAAATCGGTGTTTTCTTTTTAAAGATTTAATTTTTCTCAAAAAAGTCACTGACTGGCGCAAAAGTTTTACGATGAATGGCAGTAGGACCATATTTCTTCAAGGCTGCAATGTGTTCCTTGGTACCATAGCCGGCATTATTTTGAAAACCATATTGAGGATAAATTTTATCATAATCATCCATCAACTTGTCTCGAAACACCTTGGCCACAATAGAGGCAGCCGCAATCGAATTAGACTTAGCATCCCCTTTAATCAATTTCACTTGAGGCAAATCAACCGGCACATTCATAGCATCAACCACCAAAGCATCAGGTTTTATATCAAGTGCCCGAACAGCTTGAGCCATTGCCTGTCTATCTGCTTCATAAATATTGATCTGATCAATAACCTGCGAACTTTTAACGCCGATTCCTACGCTTACTGCTTCTTCAAGAATCTTGGGATAAAGTGCTAATCGTCTTTCTGGCGTTAATTTCTTTGAATCATTAACATCAATTAGATCAAAATCATGATCGATAATCACGGCGGCAGTAACGACAGGACCTGCTAAAGGACCACGTCCAACTTCGTCAACGCCAGCCACCAATTGATTCTTAGCCCAGAATTCTTTCTCATAGGCAAAACGCTGCTCAAAGGCTTGCTTTTTCTCCAACAGTTTGACTTGTCTTTTACGATAGCTAACTAATAATTTTTGTACGCCACTACGCGGATCACTTTCTAATTCTGCGATTTGTTCTTCAGTAACGTCCGTTTTTAACAGCTCTTTTATCTCTTTAATGGTCATGGTCTATCAAGCGTAATCCTTCCAATAGCACACTTACGTAAACGTTGCAGCATAAATAATGAGAAGCGGTCGTAATCGTCACGCATTCCATATTTCTCTGTCATCGCCAGCAAAAGATCTGGATCTGCCATATTAGCAATATCGGCTTCATTTAACTTAGAAAACTTAACTAGGTCCTTAGCATAATATTCGCGTAAGTTTTTCAAAACATATAAAGCTACATCATCGGCATGGAAGACACTATCTTTAATCGCACCAAAAGCGGCTAATTTGTAGCCAACTTCTTGATCTGAAAACTTAGGCCACAAAATTCCTGGTGTATCTAACACTTGAATATTTGCACTAGTCTTTAGCCATTTTTGCCCTTTAGTAACACCTGGCTTATTGCCGACTTCTGCTACGTTGCGACCTACAAGACGGTTAATTACAGTGGACTTGCCGCAGTTAGGAATTCCGGTTAAAGCGATCCTGATGGTTGGGTTGGAAGCTCCACGTGCTTCTAGTTTCTTGGTCTTTTCTGAAGCTGCTTTTTTAACTAAAGAAATTAGCTTTTGCATATTTGTATTATGCAAAGAATCAAGAGCTAACACATATTTATCAGGACCATTTAATTTTTTAGCCCATTCCTTGGTTAAAGCAGGATCTGCTAAATCAGCCTTATTCAAAATAATAATATGTGGCTTATTGCCCACCAATTCTTCAATCATTGGATTTCTCGAAGCCTCTGGAATTCTTGCATCTAGTACTTCGACTAAAACATCGATGAGGCCCATTTTATCTTCTAATTGGTTGCGGGCCTTGTTCATGTGTCCTGGATACCATTGAATTGTTGCCATAATATCTCTTCTTTCTAAATATAATTAATTTTCTTCATCGGTTAAGAAAACAATTTCGGCCATCAAAATTTCCCTGTACAGAGTCAAGAAACCATGACGATATTCTTGTTCTCTTTGGGCTATTCTGCCTAAATAATTTCGTTCTTGTCTAAAAGCATAGCGGTAAACAACTGCTCTAAATTCCTTTTGATCATCTGGCAGTTCTTTTTGGCTTGCCGTATGCCTAATTTCTTTAATAAAATCTTCGACCGAAGTTTGATTCATTTGCGCTCTTAAGTCAAATTCCAACTGCTTACGAATTTTAACCGGCAAATAAATCTTGTCGATTTGCTTTAATGCATATTGCACCATTTCTACTCGAACTCGGTCAACTTCCGCTCTTTGAGAATAATCCGGCTTATCCTTTTCCAGCATAAATCTAAAAGCAATGGTTGGCACAATCATACTCAAAAGAATCAGAGTAATTTCACTAACCAAAATCAAATGGAAGTCAGTCAAATTGACATTTAATTCGCTCAAAGTATAAGCCAAGGCGAAGGTTACTGCACCGTGAATCCCACCTAAACTAAAGATCCACGCATCTTTAGAGCTAATCTTTTCTCTCAGCGTAAGAGAAAAACGACAATATAAGAATCTAATTGCCAAATTAGCAAAATAAAGAATTACACCGATAATAATCGCGTCGATAGTTTGCTGATTGAAAACATCTTCACGCATTGAGCGAATAATAATTATACCAAGTAATAGGAAAACAATTCCATTCAGAATATTGATGATTACTTCTGAAAAAGCATAACTATCATAGAAAACTACCGCATTCGTCAAACGACTGCGCTCAGATTCCACATTATGTACCAAACCAGCTGCTACGACCGCGATAATGCCTGAGACATCAATTTTTTCTGCTAAAAAGTAAATGACCAGTGGCGTTAAGAAATACAGCACCTCAATTGGCATTACGGCGCTGCTGGCCAAATGATGT
The DNA here is from genome assembly GCF_001006945.1 of Lactobacillus sp. OTU4228. NCBI lineage: Bacteria > Bacillati > Bacillota > Bacilli > Lactobacillales > Lactobacillaceae > Lactobacillus > Lactobacillus sp. OTU4228. The sequence continues at coordinate 177,925 of NZ_CDLD01000014.1, read as the reverse complement.
TTAGATCTTAAACTAGATTGTCGCAAGAAGATTACGAAAACGGCGATCAAAACACCAAGAACGATTCCGCCACCAGCAGAATAAATAAAGTTGCCGATTGCTTCGCCTATGCGCAACTGCTTATGGATGTACCAATCAACCGCCATATTAAGCAAAATAATACCGGAAGCGTCATTGAATAAAGATTCATCTTTTAAGTAAAATTCTATTTTCTTGGGCAACTTAAGTCCATGAACCACTGACTCAGTTGCAGTTGCATCGGTTGGCGTAGAAATTGCCGCCAAAATAAAAGACAAAGGCAGCGAGACGCCAATACTTAAATAGATGCCAAAGGCGGCGGTTATCGTAGCTAAAATGAGCATGACCACGGTTAAGCCTAAGATAGCTCGCCAGCTGCGCAATACATTATACAACCGCGTCCGCTGTCCCTCGAAAAACAAAAGCGGAGCAACAATCACGCCCATAAAAATTTCCGAACTAAACCCTTCAATTATTTGATTGGTTTGCGGAATTAAGGCAATGGCCATCCCGATGAGCATCGCAATATAATTGACAGAGATTTTTCTAAACAAGCGCTGTTGAATCATGTTTGCAACAGCCACAGCAAACATGATAAAGCCGATAAAAACTATTACATTCATTGTTTTATTTCTAAATTTAATAAAAAAGCCCAGGCGAGTTTGAGGCTTGGGCTTAATACATCATTTTGTCTTCGTACATTCTGTATGCACGATCAAAAATTGACATGCTTGGTAAATAACTAGCATTAAGTTCTAAATAATCTGACAATTTCTCATAATTTTGTTCTTGCTTTGGAAAAGTCAAATCATGTTGTGCATTATTAGCAAATTGAGCTACCTCATCTGTTGAATCAGCATCCCTTTGCGTCATCAAATAACGATAAAAACTTTCTCGATAAGCCATACATTACTCCAAATAATATAAAATTGCGTAAGCACCATTACCAGCATGAGTAGCAATAATTGGACTGGTTTCGGCAACCAAAACATTAATCTCAGGATTAATTTCTTTAATCTTAGCTGCTAATTCATGCATTGGTTCAGGCGTATCAACGTAAGAAATACCAACTTCTTTAATTCGATCCTTATTTTCAGCAATTTCATCCAAAACTCGTTTATCAAAGGCGCGACTAAATTTCTTGCCACGGCCTTTTTTAAAGACGTTCAATTCACCCTTAGGCATTTGCAATGCGATACGAATGTTTAACATGGTTGCAATTCTACCAGAAAGTGCACCAAGACGGCCGCCCTTGATTAAGTTTTGCAAATTGACAACCATCATTTTCAATTTTTGGTTATCTCTAATTTTTTCAACATGAGCGACAATTTCATCCATCGTCTTGCCAGCTTGAGCATCTTTAGCAGCTGCTAAAACTTGGAAGCCCTCTGCCCTATCAGTTAATTCTGAATCGATGATCGTAACATTGTCAGATTGTTCAGCAATCTCTACAGCTTGACGAGCTGCGTCAATTGTTCCACTTAATGATTTAGCTAAAAAAATGCCAATTACTTGGCTGCCATCTGCTGTCAAATTCTTGATCGTTTCAACAAAACGGCCAATTGGTGGCTGACTAGTTTTTGGAAGGTTTTCTGCTTCGTTCATCTTTTTGACAAAATCGCTTCTAGTGATATCTACTCCATCGACATACGACTTGCCATCAATAGTGATCGTTAACGGAACTACAGTAATATCATATTTTTCAATTTCTTCTTTTGTTAGTTGGACGGATGAATCCGTCATAACCTTGATCTTTGACAACGTATTCGCCTTCAATTCTAATTTATTTACCCGTTTTATGATAAAATATGAGCAATATATAATGTATTGTATCAAAAAATTTACTAATTAATAAAGGATTGATTGGATTGTTGCAAAATGAAAATTAGCAAACTCTGGCAAGAGCCTGAACATAGGTCAGACAGATATTATCTTTTAGACAATATTTTCAGTGCCATCAGTCATGGAATTGGCTTTGGCATATCAGTGGCTGGTTTGGTCATCTTAATTGTTAAGGCAGCTCATACCGGTAGCCCTATGAGAATCGTAACCTTTACTATTTACGGTTCATGTCTGGTTCTGCTTTACCTATTTTCAACACTATATCACAGCTTAATCTTTACCCGGGCAAAACATGTTTTTCAAATTTTTGATCATTCTTCGATCTTTTTGCTCATCGCTGGTTCCTACACCCCATATTCTCTTGTAGCAATCGGTGGTGCCTGGGGCTGGACCTTATTTGGCTTAATTTGGGGACTGACAGTTTTCGGCATTATCTACTACATCTTTAACCGCGGCAAGCACGTTATCTTGGACACGGTTTTATATGTAGCGATGGGCTGGCTGGTAATTCTATCAGGACCATATTTGTACAACCGTTTAAGTCCAACAGGATTTTGGCTGTTAGTTGGCAGCGGGATTGCCTACACAGTCGGTGCAATTTTGTTCAGCATGCGCAACGTCCCATTTATTCATACAATATGGCACTTATTCGTCATGCTGGGTTCAATTTTGATGTACTTTTCAGTTTTATTTTACGTTTAAAAAATGCGGTAGAAAATTCTACCGCATTTTTATTATTCACTTTTTTAATCTAAATCATCCAAATACTGTTCGATAGCTTCTTCACTATTTTCTATTTCACAAGCGACAACTTTTTTTCGAATTTGGTTAAGGGTACGGCCTAATTGAGCACCTGGACGCATCCCTCGCTTAATTAAGAAACGGCCATCTACTGCCAATTCACTTGGAGTTTTAATCGGCAAAGCCAAATAACGATCCACCAAAGCTTCAGAAGAAACAGGTTGACCCAAAATGTCAGCCACATCAATGGTATTGATAATTATATCTTCCCCAGCTTCAAACAATTCGTAATCAGTTGGCACATGATCTGCAATCAAATCAAACATTTTAATAATTTGTTCAACTTTTTCAGTCATGGCATTGGAGTTCTTCCAATCGCGCATAAATTTGCCAATGTTTTCATTAGACACTTTAAGCAAGATAATAATTACTGCCCACAGGCTAGTTTCCATGGTTGGACTGAATTTTAATTGTGGGTAGACTTGCAATAAGTCCTTTTTACCAGCAAAATCGGGCACGTCTTCACTTAATTGCGTATCTAGGAATATTTGAAATGCCTGTCTTGAAAATGGTCCTAAGCCCATTTTGACAAATTCTTCGCGGATACGTTCAACTGAAATCTTCTTTAACAGCTCATGATTGTCTTTGATAGCCTGTTCAGTTTTTTCTTCTAGCTTAAATTCCAATTGACTCATGAATCTGACGGCACGCATCATTCTTAAGGCATCTTCATGGAATCTCTTTTCAGGATTGCCAACGGCACGAATGATATGATTCTTTAAATCTTCAATACCATTGAATAAATCAACGATATCACCGTGCATGTCCATTGCTAGGGCGTTAATCGTAAAATCTCTTCTCTTCAAATCTTCATCAAGGTTTTGAACAAAAGTTACGTGATCCGGTCTTCTAAAATCCTGATAACCGGATTCTGTTCTAAAAGTGGTGATTTCATAACTTTCACCGCCATATAAGACAGTTACGGTGCCATGTTTAATACCAGTATCAATTGATTTATCAAAAAGTTCCTTAACCTCTTCTGGATAAGCACTGGTAGTAATATCGACATCGTGGACATGTCTATGCAGTAAAACGTCTCTGACGGAGCCGCCGACAAAATAAGCCTCAAAGCCTGCATCTTCAAGCGTTCGCAGGACCGGCATTGCTTTAACGAATATTTCTGGTAAATTATCTATTCTAATCATTAATAAAATCTCAATTCTTATTCTTTTTAATTCTTTGTCTGTTAGAATGAAGGAAAAGACTTAAAGGAGGTAAGACAAGATGAAAAGAATCAACAAAGCAACATTCATTGATCTTTTGATGATTGCACTTGGATGCGCCATCTACGGCATCAGCCTAGATATGATTTCCGTACCCAATAAACTAGCAGACGGAGGTTTAAGTGGTATATCGTTGATATTGCGCCACTTCTGGGGCATCAACATGGGTTTGTCGACCCTGATACTAAACATTCCTCTTATTTTATTAGGTTACCGTTTCATGGGTAAACGCCTTTTAGCGTATACAATTTGGGGAACGGTGTCTCTTTCCTTTTTCCTTTGGTTTTGGCGCTCAGTTCCTATTATAAAACAATTAGATTTAGAACACGACCTCTTCCTCTCAGCAATTTCTGCTGGTGTGCTTTCCGGGATCGGATTAGGACTGGTCTTTAGATATAATGGAACTTCTGGGGGAACTGATATTATTGCCAGAATTTGTCAGATTAAATTTGGTATTTCTTCTGGTAAAATGCTGCTGTTCTGCGACGCCGTAGTTTTGTTTGCTTCTCTATCATACTTGGATATCAAGCACATGATGTACACGCTGCTTGCGTCATTTATTTTATCCCGCGCGATGGACACAGTTCAACAAGGCGCCTACAGTGCTCGTGGTCTTTTGATTATCTCAGATAAATATGAACAGATTGGCCAAATGATTGACCTCAAGCTGGAACGCGGCTTTACCTATTTCAAAGCATTGGGTGGCTACAAACAAGATGAAAAAAGAGTAATCTACGTCGTAGTTGCACCACGTGAAATTCCTGCTATTAAACAATTAATCAAGCAGGAAGATCCTAATGCCTTCGTTTCAATTCTTGAAGTGCACGAAGCTCTGGGTGAAGGATTTACTTATAAGCAAAAACGCCACCACTTCTTCATCAGAAAATAAAAAGAACCGACTGAAAAGTCGGTTTATTTTTTTACAAATTATTATATAAGTCCTGCATTTCATCGTCCTCAGGGACAAGCTTCAAGTAGCGTTCAAGCAGTTGCTTAGTAATATCGCTATTATTTTGAGCATTGAAGAACATAATCATTTGACGCAAGAAATCAGGATTTTCTTTAAAGTCAGGGTAAGCCAATAAGAATTCGCTTTGAGCTTTTTCACTATTGTCGAGTCGTTCATAAGACAAGGCCATATTCCAGTGAGCTTGAGGTTCAATATTCTCATTATCCAAATCTTTGAACAAAGCGATGTTGCTGCTATCTTGATGCATATGAAGATACAAGTTAGATAGCTGCATACGCAAATCACTGTTGTCTGGAGCAATTTTTAGACCCTTTTCAAGCAAATCTCTGGCAGTATCCATTTCATTCAAATTAGCAGCGGCTCTGGCTCCTAATGAATACAAAGTTTCATCTAGTTCGTTATAAGCTAAACCGGCTTGTGCGGTCCGCAAAACTTGTTCGTTGTCGTGCTTATGTTCATAAGCTTGTGCTAATAATGGATATGCATTGACATAATCTGGGCTCTGTTCAATTACTTCATCTAAGAACTTAATTGCCTTGTCGTCATCGCCAACCGATAACATTACCAGCCCAGCTTCGTATTTGCTATCAATATCGAAAATACTGTCGCTACGTTTTCTAATAATTTCAGCAGCTTGCTCATAGTTGCCCATTTTAGCATTTGTGGCAAAAAGACGCTGATTTAAGTTAACTTCGCCAAATGTTTCTTGTCGTTGAACTAAATCTTTATACAAGGCTAAAGCTTGTTCATAGTCACCGCTTAAATAGTCTAATTCTGCTAAACCAAATTTAACCGCATCTTCTTCAGGTGCAATTTTCAGTGCTTGCAATAATTTATCCTTTGCTGTCTCAATTAAGCCGCTTGTTTGGTAATAATCAGCTTGAACAAGCAGACTATCCAGATAAGCAGAAGAGTCGTGAGAGACGCTATAAAGCAGCGACAAGCCATCGTCTTCATCGCCATCATTAAGTAAAATTTCTGCTAGATATACTTTAAACAAATCTTCTTTGGGAAATTTGACAATTAAGGCACGATATACTTCTTTAGCTAAATCAGTAAACCCTAAGCCCGTCAGGTTTTCAGCTAGTGATGCTAAAATTTCAGGATCATCATTATTTAGTGCTTCTTTTAAAAGGTGCTTACTCTGTGAAAAATCATGATTTTGAATCGAATCAAGCAATTGTTCAGAATAACTCATTGTTTTGCCTCCAATCAGACTATTATTGTACTAAAAAAAGACGCCGGAACAAAACCCAACGTCTTTTATTAGATGTTTAAGTAATTGACTACTTAACAGCTTCCTTAAGAGCCTTACCTGGCTTGAATGCAGGTACTTCACTTGCTGGGATTTCGATTTCATCACCAGTTTGTGGGTTACGACCCTTACGTGCTGCACGGTGGCGTACTTCAAAAGTACCAAAACCGATCAATTGTACCTTTTCACCCTTAGCAAGGTTGTCTTGGATTGAGCCAAAGATAGCATCAACAGCAGCAGCAACTTCCTTCTTAGTCAATTTAGTCTTTGAAGCAACTTCAGAAACTAATTCAGCTTTATTTGCCATAAATAATTCACCTCCTGAATTTGAACCCGAAGTCCAAAGTTTGTTCTTTGTTTTTAAAAAACAAGGAATAATGATCACGACTAATCATTGTTTCCTAGAAACCAAAATATCACAAAACCCTTATTACAACAAGGTTTTTTAGCAAATTTGGCAACTTTTTTATTACTTTCTCTTTCTAGGAATGATTTTTATCGGTGTTCCCGTAAAATCAAAGTTTTGACGCAATTGATTTATAAGGAATCTTTCATATGAAAAGTGCATCAATTCCGGATCATTTACAAAGACCACAAAAGTTGGCGGATTAGTGCTTACTTGGGTCATGTAGTAAACGCGAAGTCTCTTTCCTTTAACCATAGGCGTAGGAACAAGCTTGCTGGCTTCCAGCAATAAGTCGTTTAAGACACTTGATTGAATACGTTGGTTTTGGTTGTCATAAACTTCTTTGACCATTGATGGAATTTGATCGAGACGTTGACCAGTCTTAGCAGAAACAAACAAAATTGGAGCGTAATCCAAGTATTGGAATTCTTCTTTGATTTCACGTTCAAATTCTTTAGCACTGGTACTGTTCTTCTTAGGCAGATCCCATTTGTTAACCACAATGATTATTCCACGGCCTGCTTCATGCGCATATCCGGCCACGTGCTTGTCTTGTTCTCTAATGCCTGTACTTGCATCAAGAACCAGCAAAACCACGTCTGAGCGTTCAATAGCGCTCATAGCACGCAAGACAGAATACTTCTCGGTCTTTTCGTAGACCTTGCCGCGTCTTCTGATTCCGGCGGTGTCGACTACCTTGAATTTTACCCCATCTTTAGTAAAAGGCGTATCAACTGCGTCTCTAGTTGTACCTTCTTCGTTAGCAACAATAACTCGATCTTCACCGAGCAACTTGTTAACAATAGAAGATTTACCAACGTTTGGTCGACCAATTACGCTGAATGAAATGACATCCTCAGCTTGGGTGTCCTTATCTTCAGGGAATTTATCTACAATGGCATCAAGCAAGTCACCAATACCGGTACCATGACTACTTGATACAGGAATTGGATCGCCTAAACCTAAACTATAGAAATCATAGATATCATTTCTTTGTTCAGGGTTATCAGCCTTGTTTACAGCCAAGATAACTGGCTTTTGGGTACGGTAAAGCAAGTGAGCAACACGTTCATCAAGATCCGTCATATGATTTACTACACTAGTTAGCATAACGATAACGTCTGCTTCTTCAATAGCAATTTCAGCTTGTGCACGGATCTCCTCTTCGATTTTACCGCCTTCCCAGGTAATACCCCCAGTATCGATTAGATCGAATTTATGGCCCATCCATTCGGCTTGAGCGTAGTTTCTATCGCGAGTTACACCAGGCTTATCTTCAACAATTGCTAAGCGCTGATTAATAATTCTGTTAAAGAGCGTTGATTTACCGACGTTTGGTCGGCCCACAATCGCTACAACTGGTAAAGCCATTTTCACCCTCCTTTACAAATTAGAAAATAAAAAAGCCGACGTCTGTCGGCTTTTTTAATAGAAATGACTACTTACGGTCCTTTAATTGGTCACCAATGATGTCACCTAATGCAAAGCCGTTGTCATTGTCACTCATGTACTTCTTGTTTACTGAGTTTTCGTTACGTGAACGACGTGGACGAGAACTGTTGTTGTCTGATGAAGAAGTGTTTGAGTCAGCAGCCTTGATTGAAAGTGAAATTCTTCTGTCACTTGGGTCAATGTTCAAAACCTTAACCTTAACAGTTTGGCCAACCTTTAAAACATCGCTTGGCTTGTCAACGTGCTTGTTTGAGATTTCTGAAACGTGTACCAAACCTTGGATACCGTCAGCAACTTCAACAAAAGCACCAAAGTTAGTCAATGACTTAACTTCACCTTCAAAAACATCGCCTTCATTTAAGTTAGCAGTAGCTTGTTCAAAAGGAGAAGGTTCAGTTTGCTTAATAGACAGGGAAATACGATGTCTGTCATTGTCAATACCAATGACCTTAACCTTAACATCTTGACCAGCCTTTAAAGCATCGCTTGGCTTGTCAACGTGCTTGTAAGAAATTTCTGAAATGTGAACTAAACCGTCAACACCACCAACATCGATGAATGCACCGAAGTTAGTCAAACGTGATACCTTACCTTCGATAACGTCGCCAACAACTAATTGTGATGCAACCTTGTCGAATGCTTCTTCACGTTCTTCTTCAACTAAGTCCTTATGTGAAAGGATCAAACGGTTCTTGTTTGGATCGATTTCAGTAATCTTAAGCTTCATAGTCTTACCAATGTATGGCTTAAGATCTGAAACGTAACGGTTTGAAATTAATGAAGCTGGTAAGAAACCACGAGTACCAACATCAACAAGTAAACCACCACGTACTGATGAAGTTACAGTACCTTCGATAGCTTTGCCTTCTTCGAAGTCCTTTTGTAACTTGTCGTATGCTTCTCTTTCCTTTAAGCGGGTAACTGAGAAGAAGAATTCACCATTTTCCTTGTCGCCACCGGCTCTTCTTAATACTAAGGCCTTGAACTTGTCGCCAGGCTTAACTAAATCGCGTAAGTCTGCGTTACGATCTGAAGTGTATTCACGACGAGTGATAACACCTTCAACACCAGCGTTTTCAACGCCAACATCGATTTGGCCGTCTTCAACGTCTAATACTTCGACATTGACAATATCTCCGACCTCAACTCCTTGCATTTGCTTTAATGCGTCTAAAAATTGATTACTGTTTTCTGACATATGTACCTCCCAATATCACGTTCCATTTTAAATGAAAGTCAGATATTTTTCTACTATTTTGTGCTGTTTTTTAAAAAATTTTTTGAGTTTTTTTGATTTGAGCTAAAATTGCCTCTACAACCTGGTCGATCGACATATTTGTAGTGTCAATTTCAATTGCATCATCTGCCTTTTTAAGTGGCGAAATTTTACGGTGTGAATCCTTGTAATCTCTTGCTGCGATGTCTTTTTCAATTTCATCAACAGTTTGCTTTGATTCGATCCCACGTTCCTTAAGATCTAAAAGACGGCGTTCAGCACGTGATCTAGCAGAAGCTACCAAAAAGATCTTTAATTCAGCATTAGGCAATACTGTAGTTCCGATATCACGACCATCCATAATAACATTGGTCTTGCCTGCCATTTGACGTTGCAAACTAACCATCTTTTCACGAATCTTAGGTAAAGCGGAAACTTGTGATACGTTAGCTGAAATTTCTGGAGTTCTAATTTCTTTAGAAACGTCTTTTCCAGCTACGTAAACTTTTTGTTCACCATCGTCGGATCTTAATTCGATTCCATCTTCATCAATGGCTTTTAAGATTCCCGCTTCATCCCCGTAATCCAAATTATGATTACGAGCAATAACTGTACATGCACGGTACATTGCACCTGTGTCAATATATACAAATGACAACTTTTTAGCGATGATTTTAGCAACCGTGCTCTTTCCTGCTGATGCAGGACCATCAACTGCTACTTGCATTTCAACAAAAAAGAGATCTTACCGTCGACCTCTTTTATCCTTTCTGAAAGATTATTTCAACTTAAGTGTCTGGCCAATATTGACATTTGAAGTGTCTTTAAGATTATTTAACTTGGCTAATTGATCAACAGTGAGTCCATGTTTTTGCGCAATACTAGTCAAAGTATCACCGGTTTTAACTGTATAAATAGTCTTTTCCGATGAACTAGAACTAGTTTTGGCAGAATCATTGCTCTTTGAAGAAGCTGAGGAAGCTGAGGAAGCTGAGGATTTTTTCTTAGCTTGAGAGCTCTTGCTCTTTGAACTTAAAGAAGTTTTCTTGACTGTTTGAACTTCAGTAGCTTTTTCAGAAGAATGATTTGAGGCTAAGCGATATACTATTGGAACAAGTGCAATTAAGATCACTGCTAGAATTACAATTGTTGCAATCCAGCGACCAGAGCCGTTAGGTCGATGATCTTTTGCGCTTCGCTTCTCAGTAGGACGCTCATAGTGCTTGTATGGACCTGTTGATTTTTTATCCATCTATAAATTCCTCCATTCACTTAACGGATTAATTCTAGCATATTTTACGAAGCTTTGAATATAAAAAAATCCATCAACTTTTGCAGCTGATGGAATATTTTTTTAGTTTAAATTAAATCTTTTACGGACAAATGGTTTAATCGTCGTAATCGTTGCTTCAAATAACAGGTAAACTGCCACACTGTTGATGACACCTTTTAACAAGTTGAATGGAACAATAATGCTAAAGATGTACGCCTTCATTGATGGCAAATGGAGCAATTGCCCCAAATATACTTTTTCCGTAAAGTGGTAAAGCGCACCATAACCATTAATTGCTGGCAAATTAGGCACTGCAGTAATTGCATAAACAGGAGTTAAAACAAAGGCATTAGCTACAGCTAAGATGCATGTCATTGCTAAAACACCAATGATTAATCCTACAACCGGCATTAAATGTCCTTTCAGCGTCTTTCTACTCTCAGGGGTTACTTTCCTACTAAAGAAATAAAATGGCAATGAAAACGACATAGATGCCAAAAACGCTGCTATTTCACCAATGACACTTGGAAGTGCAAAACCGCTAAAAATTAAACTCAAAATCATTCTGATCACAGCGATGATTATTCCTGGAACGGCTCCGAAAATAAACATCCCGATGGTAATAATGACGTCTGAAAAATCAAATTTCAAAAAGCCCACACCAGGCATAATTGGAAATTCGAATTTCATAACTACAAATGCAATACAGCCAATTAAGGCATATGCGACAACATTGGTTAAGTTACCAGATTTAGTTCTAGCTTTATCCATAACTTACTTTCCTTTCCAAGAAAAAAGGTCTATTGCTTCAGCAACAGACCCTTAAAAGTAAAGTAAGATTTTTATTGATCTGTCTTCTTCCATCTAGACTCTAACTATCGGTATCATAAAAGATTCAGCCACAAAAGTGGGTCGCGGACTCTCACCGCCGGTCGGGACTTTCACCCTGCCCTGAAGACAATAACCTGATATTCAATTTACAATTATAAGTTAATCCAAACGCATTAACTTGTCAACTTCATTTTTCGATAATTCCCGGTATTGACCGGAAGTAAGCGAGTCCAAAGTTAAGAAAGCATATTTTTCTCGTGACAATTTTTCAACCAAATGGCCAACTGCCTTAAACATTCTTTTTACCTGGTGGTAATGACCTTCATGAATAGTCAATTGGACAATTTGAGTATCCTTACGCTTATCTGTTTTAAGCACTTTAACCTTGGCAGGAGCAGCCTTAAAATCATCCAGCTTAACACCATGGGTCAGAGTTTTAATCTCTTCTGGAGTCAAAATCCCTTTGATCTTGGCTACATAAACCTTTGAAACTTCGTTTCTTGGATGCATTAACAAGTTGGCTAATTTACCATCATTAGTCATTAATAAAAGACCAGAGGTATCGTAATCCAGACGACCTACGGGATATAAACGGTATGGTACGTCTTCAAAATAGTCCACTACTGTCTTTCGATCTTTGTCATCGCTAGCAGTTGAAACAACACCACGTGGCTTATAGAAAAGATAAGTGTGCAGACTTTCTCTTTCGATTGGTTCATCATCCACTGTGATATTGCTAAAAGTGTCGACCTTAGTACCTAATTTAGTAATAACTTTACCGTCGACTTTAACGCGTCCAGCAGTAATCATTTTTTCTGCTTTTCGTCTTGACGCAATGCCTGCTTCCGCAATAATTTTTTGCAGTCTTTCTGCCATTATTGTCCTTCTTTCTGAGTATCTTGATCTGTCTTCTTAGGATCAAACAAATCTATTTCTTCGTTATTCGCACTATCTTCAAAGTCTTCAATTAGTGGAAGATCAGCTAAACTTTGATAATTGAAGTATTGTAAAAAGTAATCAGTAGTCACATAAAGCTTTGGATGGCCTGGTGCTTCTTTCTTACCATTGGTTTCGATCAAACCGCGCCAAACCAAGGTCTGTAGCGCACCCGAAGAATTAACACCACGAATATCATCAATTTCTACTCTAGTTATTGGTTGACGATATGCGACAATTGCCAAAATTTCTAAAGCTGATTGGCTTAAGTTTTTCGTTAAATCTTTTTGGAAATATTTTTCAATTATTTCAGCTGTTTGAGGACTAGTAGTCAGCTTATAGGTGTGAGCTACATGAATTAACTGAATTCCAGAATCTTTGTTCGCAGCTAATCTTTGCTTAACTTTTTCTGCAATTTGCCCTAACTCTTCGCCATCTACTTCAAGAAGCGCAGTCAAATTTTGCTCTTCAATTCCGCTATCTCCAGCTGCATATAGAAGTGCTTCTAAATTTGCTTCCTTACTTGCCATTTACATCCGCTCTTTCTAAATCCAAATCACCGAATTCTCTTGCTTGCATAATATAAATTTCATGCTTTTTGCTTAATTCGAGCATCGCCAAAAACAATCCAATCACATCAGAAATAGACCGCATGCGATCAGCACAACTAAAAAAGCTGACTCTCTTTTTTTGCTCTAATCGCTCATGCAAATAATCAATCATATCGTTAATTGGCGTTTCTGCCACTTCGATTGAAGCGGTATTTGGCTTACGTATTTTTAAGCGTCGTAAAACCATACTAAAAGTCGTAGCTAATTCATCCGACGTAATTTGACCTTTAGGCAACGGCTGCACTTTAACCGATTTGGAGACACTAGCCTCTTTAGAAACCGTAATCGGCACTTCTTCGTTACGCTCTTTAAAATAGGCTGAAATCTTTTTAAACACTGAATATTGAATCAATTGCTGAACCAACTCATCACGTGGATCTTCTTCTGGTTCAACTTCATCTACAAAGTCATTTTGTGGTAATAAGTATTGTGACTTTATCCGCAATAAAGTCGAAGACATTACAAAGTATTCACCAGCAATTTGCAAATTTAGTTTTTGCATTTGCCCCAAGTATGCAAGATATTGACTCGTAATTTGGGCAATAGGAATATCATAAATATCGATTTTTTGTGACTGAATCAAGTGCAGCAATAAATCCAATGGACCTTCAAAATTAGGTAATTCTACTGTTAAATCTTTTTTATCCATCTGCTTCAACTGCCTTCAATAGGTCGGTATATTCGGGTACTGCCGTAATCCGCTTATTTGGATATTCATTCTTTAACTCGGCAAAAATATCCTTTTCATAACTAATTTCACGAAAACCTGGAGCAAGAGACAAGTAGCGAATAATAATGAACTTGTCTGTCATTTGTGTACCCAACACACCGACAACATTATTTTGCTTGTTACGGTACAAAAATAGCACGAAATCATTGTCTTCTTGATTCAAACTGATTTCTTCTTTTAGGTTTTCGATATTTTTGAAATCTGGCAAATATGAGAGCAACCCCATAGCCGTCTTTTCATAATCTTTTTTATATTGTATTAGCATAACTTTCACCTAAAGACGTGGATGAGTCTTTTGATACACTTGTAAAATATGTTTTTGCGACAAATTAGTATAGATTTGAGTGGTACTAATATCAGAGTGACCTAGAATCTCTTGCACAACTCTCAAATCTGCACCATTTTCTAATAAATGCGTCGCAAACGTATGACGCAAAGTGTGAGGCGTAACATCTTTAGTGATACCTGCCATTTGACAATATTTCTTTATCATTTGCCAAATAGCTTGCCTAGTTAATTTTCCTCCACGATTATTCAAGAAAAGATGTTCATCATTTTTCCCAGATTTAAGAATTAGTGGATCGCGAACTTGCTTTTGATACTTATCAATCCAGTGCAAAGCTACAGGACTAATTGGGATCAGTCTTTCCTTTGATCCCTTTCCTAAAACACGAATTAAGCCAAGATCTTCATGGATATCTTGTAATTCTAAATTAATCAATTCGCTAACCCGCATTCCTGTCGCATACAAAGTTTCCAAAATCGCACGATCCCGCAGACCCAATTTTTGTTCTACATCTGGTTGTTCTAACAAACGATTAACTTCTTCTCGACTCAAAGCAGTTGGCAGACGTCGCTCCTTTTTGGGTAAATCAATTTCCAGCATTGGATTTAACTTTTGAATATTTTGTCTTGCTAGCCATTGATAAAATTTACGCATGCTCGAAATAAGTCGACTAATCGAACTCGTTGCCTTATTCAAATCACGCTGTCTAGCTAAAAAGGCATCAACATCACTAGCTTCTGTTGGCCATGAAGACATCCCCTCTTTTTTGATAAAAGAAAGATATTCTTCGAGGTCTTGTCGATAAGCACTAATTGTATTGGTGCTCAAGCCTCGCTCAACTTGGCTAAAGCGTAAGTAATCGTCTATTTGATCCTGCAACTCATTATTCGTCATCGACATCCTCTTTTGGATCCTTAATCAAGGTGATTGTTCCTGCGTCTTTATTTTCTTCAATTAAGCCAGCTTTAAGCAAGTGACCTACAGCACGCTTAAAGGCTGACTTTGAAATACCAAAGTAAGATTTAATCTCTTGAGCATCAGACTTGTCGTAGAAAGGCAAAGTCTTAGTTTCACGTCTACGCAAACTCATCAAAATCATTTGTGCATCGTCATCAATTTCTTCAAATGCTCGAGGCAAAGCACTCAGGTTCAAACGACCATATTGGCTGACACCAATGACTCTTCCCTTAAATTGTTCGCCTAAACGCATCGGACGAGGCATTTGGGAAGCGTGAACAAAGCCCAAGTAATAGTCGTCAGTTAAAACAAAGGCTCCAATTTCACGACTAGCATAAACAGTACAAAAGACATTTTGATTATTCATATTATTAGGGAAGTTAGCAGCTAATTGATCAAAAATGTTTTCATCAGCAAGCTTTGCCCAAATTCGATCCTTGTAGTCTGTTTCCAATCTAACCAATAAACGATCATCACGGCGTGGCCATCTTTCCTTTTCGCGTGGCAGATCGTCCATTGACAATACAACATCCTTATCAGGAAGGCCAACATCGACGAATACACCTAAACCAGGTCTTACTTCAGTGACCTTACCCCAGCCATATTGATCTGGTTGAGCAAACGGTAAAAATTGCGTCATTTCACGATCATGATGCTTATTGTCATAAATGAAGCCTTCAATTTCATCACCAACTTTAGGAATATCATCCTGAGTGATTTCCTGCTTCTTTAGTTCATAAGTAATTCCATCTATCTGAACATAATAAGCATTCTCATTTTCATCAATAATTTTTCCTTTTTCAACAGTTCCAAGCATATTTAGCGTCTCCTACTTTACATATTCTTATATATAAGTATAAGAGAAATTTGAGCAAAATAAAATAGCCAGCTCGAAAGCTGACTATTTTTTGATTAGCTAATCTTATTTTTTATATCTTTAAATTAAAGGTTTGAGATTTCGCCTTGGTAGATAGCACCACGACGAGCGTCAACAGTAATAGTTGAACCATCAGAAATCTTTGAAGTTGCGTCAGTAGCACCAACAACAACTGGGATACCTAATGATAAGCCGATAACTGCTGCGTGTGAAGTTAAACCTGAAGCTTCAACAACTAAGCCTGAAGCCTTCTTAATAGCTGGGTTGTAGTCAGGGTCAGTAGTCTTAGCAACTAAGATGTCGCCTTCCTTAACCTTGCTGTTAGCTTCTTCTGCTGAGTTTGCTACAACGGCCTTGCCGATAACTGAACCGTTACCAACACCTAAACCTTGAACAAGCTTGTCACCGATGATTTGTAACTTCATCAAGTTAGTAGTACCTGAGTCACCAACTGGAACACCGGCAACGATGATTACAAGGTCGCCATCCTTAACAAAGCCCTTTTCCTTAGCTACCTTAGCAGCTACTTCAAACATGTCATCAGTTGACTTAGGCTTTTCAGTCAATACTGGTTGAACGCCCCAAACAATACCTAATGAGTGTTGAATCTTTTCGTCGAAGGTCAATGCAATGATGTCTGCGTTTGGACGGTACTTAGAAATCATACGTGCAGTGTAACCTGAATTAGTTGCAGTAATGATAGTCTTAACACCTAATTCTTGAGCAGTACGTACAACTGATTCACCAATAGCTTCGGTTACGTTTGAACCCTTGTAAGCTTCGAATCTTTGAAGTGCTAAAGTGTTACGCTTAAGCATTTGCTTTTCAGTACGTTCGTCAATTTCAGCCATAGCCTTAACAGCCTTAACTGGGTAAAGACCGTTTGCTGATTCACCTGAAAGCATAGTTGCGTCAGTACCATCAAGAACAGCGTTAGCAACGTCTGAAACTTCGGCACGAGTTGGACGTGGGTTTTCTTGCATTGAGTCAAGCATTTGGGTAGCAGTGATAACTGGCTTACCAAGTGCGTTAGCCTTACGGATTAAGCTTTTTTGTACAAATGGAACTTCCATGAATGGAATTTCAACACCCATGTCACCACGAGCAACCATCAAACCATCTGATACTTGCAAGATTTCGTCAGCGTTGTCAATACCTTCTTGTGATTCAATCTTAGGGAAGATCTTAACGTAGTCTGCACCTGCTTCTTCACAAAGCTTACGGATATCTAAGATATCTTGAGCTTTACGTGCAAATGAAGCAGTAATGAAGTTAATACCGAACTTCAAACCGAACTTGATGTCGTCAGTATCCTTTTCAGTGATACCTGGGAGGCGGATTTCAACGCCAGGAGCGTTAACACCCTTCTTTGAACCGATAACACCAGTGTTTTGAGCTTCACAAACTAATTCTCTCTTTGAGTCGTCCTTTTCCTTGATCAAAAGGTCAACCAAACCGTCATCGATTAATACGTGACCACCAACGTGAGTATCATCGTACAAACCATCGTAGGTAACGTGGATCATGTCCTTGTTACCCTTCTTGGTAGCATCCATTGATACACGGATCATGTCACCGGTGTTAATAGTAAACTTGCCACCTTCTTGTTCAGTGGTTCTGATTTCAGCACCCTTAGTGTCAAGGTCGATACCAAGAAGCAAACCAGTATCCTTTTCCACTTGACGAACCATCTTCATACGAGCAAGGTGTTCTGGGTGGTCACCGTGTGAGAAGTTGAAACGGAATACGTTTGCACCAGCTTTTGCTAAAGCGGTAATAGTTTCAATATCGTTTGAAGCTGGCCCTAAAGTACTAACAATCTTAGTTTTCTTCATTATTAAAAAAATCCTCTCCAAAAATCAACTAAATTAATATTTAGTCATTTCTTCATTTACATCCATAAGCGCATAGTCGCCTTGGTGTTTACCATCAAACAAATCAAGAATGTCGTGGGTTTCAAGTTTGCTATTCTCGATGCCGACAGCTAAACCGCCCTTCCCATCAAGAAGCAACTTAACAGCATAGTTACCCATCTTAGTAGCATTTACTCTATCTGTGACAGTAGGTGAGCCACCACGTTGCATATGTGCAAGGACATTAGCACGGGCATCAAAGTCACCGTATTTAAGTAATTCATCCTTAAATTTATCGGCAGCCATGACACCTTCTGCTAAGACAATGATACCATGATCTTTGCCATCTGCAAATCCGCGTTTAAGAGTTTCTGCAATTTCCTTAATGTCATAAGGACGTTCAGGAATTACAATAGCATCTGCGCCGCTTGCAACACCAACACGCATAGCAATATCACCACATTCACGACCCATTACGTTAACAATGAATACTCTGTGGTGACTACTTGCAGTGTCACGAATCTTATCAATTGCGTCCATAGCAGTACGACAAGCAGAATCAAAGCCGATCGTGTAGTCAGTGTAAGGAATATCGTTGTCGATAGTTCCTGGCAAACCAACTGAGTTTACGCCGTGGCGAGTTAAGGCCAAAGCACCGTGGTATGATCCGTCACCGCCAATAACGATAACTGCATCGATACCGTGCTTCTTCAATTGCTCTACACCCTTTTGTTGCACTTCTTCTTGTGCAAATTCAGGGAAACGAGCACTGTACAAGAATGTACCGCCTTCATTAATCTTGTGGTCAACATTTTCCGTAGTTAGCGGAACAAAGTCACCTGCAACCAAACCAGCGAAACCGTAACGAATTCCAAAGACTTCAAGGCCATGATGAATGGCAGTCTTTGTCACAGCTCTAATTGCTGCATTCATACCAGGGGCGTCTCCACCACTAGTTAAAATACCAATCCGTTTCATGAATTCACCTCATCATGATTATTTTGTGTAATTTCTCACATCAAATAAATATTAACATTTTTTGGTTCAAAAAGCTCATAAAAATTGCGCTAACTTAAGCTTTATTTTTGCAAATCTAATTGATAGCACTTACATCTGCGATAATTGTTTTTCTTTTAACAAAATTTAGTCTTTGAAGTTTACTTTTCGCAGATTAGTTAACAAATATTGCATTTTATTTTGATCAAAACGATCGCCCTGCGTCCGCAATCCAAGCAAATAAATATCGCCTATTTTCAGAACATCGTTAAACTTTTCATAAGCAGCTGGAAAAATGATAACCTCCTGCTGACTTGAAGAATCGGCAAAACCGGCAAAAGCCATCGTCTTGTCATTCTTAGTTCTAATTCTTTTAAGACTCATTAACTTACCTACACCGATTCCTGATTCATTGAACTGGAACTGATTCAAAGGCAGGGCGTTAAACTTTTGCGCATATTTTTGAACGGCAACCAGCGGCGTTGTTGTCGTAGCAAAGCCCAAAACTTTTTCTTCCATTTCGGCTTTTTCACCGTTAGTTGGTATTTCAGCTGGCTTCAGTGGTGCATCCCCCAAAATCTCAGATAATGAAATATTCTGCCCCGTCAATTGCACATTTGCAATAATATCCTTACAGTTAGCCAACAATTCATTTCTGTTATCCTCAATCTGATCGAATGCTCCCGCCATGATCAAGGCTTCAATGGCATCAATTTGTAAAAATTTAGAATCTATTCTACGCAAGAAATCACTAAGTGACTTATACGGCTTAGTATTAGCCGCAATTTCTTTGGCAAAGTCTACACGCAAGCCTTTAATTGCCTTTAAGCCAACTAAAATATTGTTATTTTGCAACGTGTATTCTAATTGGCTGTGGTTGATATCAGGCGTTAGAACACGGATATTTGCTTCTTGAGCCTGCATTACATATTGCTGAGCCTTAGCCGAAGTAGAAGAATTTAACATTGCAGTATAGAAAGCTGCTGGATAATGTACTTTAAGATAAGCTAGCCAAAAGGCGATCTTGGTATAAGCCACAGCGTGAGAACGGTTAAAACCATAATTGGCAAACTGCTCAATGTAATGGTAAACGCGCTCACCTACTTCCTTAGAGTGCCCGTTTTTAACTACGCCAGCAATAAATTTGCTCTTTTCCTGCTCAATGACATCTTGCTTTTTCTTCGACATAGCCCGGCGCAAAATGTCGGCCTCTCCTAGTGAAAATCCAGCCAGAATTTGTACCGTTTGCATAACTTGTTCCTGGTAAACCAAAATTCCGTAAGTTGGCTGCAGGATCTGCTTCAAACTTGGATCAGGATAGCGTACTGGTTCTTTGCCATTCTTTCTGGCAACGAACGTATCAATATTTTGCATTGGACCTGGACGATACAAAGCATTTACCGCTACAAGATCTTCAAAATTATCTGGATGAAGCTGACGCAAAACGCGTCTGATTCCTTCAGATTCAAATTGGAAAATCGCATCAGTTTTCCCCTGTTGGAATAATTCTAATGTCTTAGCGTCATTCAAAGGGATCTTATTAGGATCTATCTTAACTCCTTGGCTACGCACTAAGTCTAAGATATTGCCCAAAACAGTTAAGTTACGCAAGCCTAAGAAGTCAATTTTCAATAGACCCAAAGATTCAACGTATTTCTTAGTTTGTTGAGTAACAGGGATGCCAAGTGGACCTGCTTGCAAGCCTGAAATTCCGGCAATCGAATCATCACTAATGACTAATCCAGCCGCGTGAATTGAATAGTGTCGCGGCAACCCCTCTAATGCCATTGCCGTTCTGAAAAGCAGCTTATTTTCTTCTGTGGCATCAACAAGCAGTCGTAATTCACGTGATTCTTCGTAGGCTTGTTTTAACGTCATTTTTCCCTTAGAAAACGGAATAGCACGGACCCATTTATTAACTTCAACCATTGTTAGACCAAAAACGCGGCCTACATCACGCAAGGCTTGCTTAGCAGCTAAAGTACCAAAAGTAAGAATCTGTGCCGCATGATCCATGCCATATTTTTGATACATGTACTTAATAACCGTATCTCGATGAATATCAGGAATATCCAGGTCGATATCAGGCATTTCATGTCTAGCTGGATTTAAGAAACGCTCAAACAATAAATGGTATTTCAATGGGTCTACTTCTGTGATTCTTAATGAATAAGAGACAAGCGAACCACAAGCGGAACCTCTTCCAGGGCCCGTTGTAATTTTGACGCGGTGGCAATAATTGATGACATCCCAAACAATTAAGAAATAATCATCAAAGCCCATCTGATTAATAATTCGCAATTCATAGTTGAGGCGTTTTTGATATTCTGCCGGAATTTTTTCTTGTCCAAATCTTGCTTGCAGGCCTGTCTGAGCTAAGTAATGCAGATACTCCTCAGAAGTTGGAAACTTATTTTGGTGATATTTTGGTAAAACTGGCTTTTGAAAAATTACTTCTGCATTGCATTTTTCGGCAATTTTAGCAGTGTTATTAACCGCATCATCCAAATCAAAGCGATGGTATCTTTCAAGCATCTGTTCTGCATCAACCATATAATGCGAACCGTCTTGCTTAGCTAGTGGCACCATATCCTGCATCTTTTGACCTGAGCGAATGGCCCGCAAAGTCTTTTGTAAAAATTGATCGCGCGGTCTTAGATATTCGCTGTCTTCAACGGCAACTAATGGTAAATCGAACTGCTTACTTAAAGAGCGAACATAATCGAGATAGTCCTGAGCATTTTTGGCCGCATAAACGCCAAGATAAAAGTCAGGCACAATTTTCTTTAAATCACGCAAATAGTCACTGCCCAGTTGCTGGTTAGTTTCAAAAAGATAGACTAATTCACTTCTAGTATTAGCGGGAATAATTACCAATAAATCCTCTAAGTATTTGGTCAGTTCTTTGAGGGTTAAAATCTTATCGTTTTGACCATTTTCGGTTAATAAATTAATCGCACTAGAAAGCCGCAACAAATTATGATAGCCCGCATTAGTTTTCGCAAAGACCAGCAAATCATATTTTTGCGTGCTATCAATCAAGCCATTTAAGCGAATTTGCATCCCTAAAAGTGGCTTAATCCCCTCTTTTTTAGCAATTTCATAGAAGTTAACTAAACCATACGTTACGTTGATATCCGCCAAACCTACGGCACTATAGCCCTTTTCTTTGGCCGTCTTAATCAAATCCGCCACTTTGGTTGGACTATCTAGTAATGTAAATGAGCTTAGATTTTGCAGTGCAGCTATTTGCATAATAGTAACCACCTTTCGCCAAACTTGTATTAAATTTAGTATACCAAATTGCATTAATCGAGTTTGAAATTAGCCTCGGATTTTGATAAAATTCTACACGAAAGAAGGAATTAATATGGGTCGATATATCGTTACAATCGTATGGAGCGTAATCTACATGCTTGTTGTAGGCTTTATTGCTGGTCCTTTAACCCAAAGTGCTTCATTTAACGTAACCGACATGAGAAACTGTGTCATTGTTGGCGTTATCTTTGGTATTCTTTTCTCAGCAATTATTGCAACCATTACTGCTCACACAAAAAAAGATAATAGTAAGTACAGCAAGTTAAAATAATTTATTAATTAAACAAAAATACACGTGAGAATCATTTATCTCACGTGTATTTTTTTGTCTTTTAATAGAACTTGTAATTCTTCTTAGTGTCTACTTGAACATCGCCATGAGTTAAGTATTCGCTAAACATTTGCACGTAATCCTTATCAAGGGTTATTTCAATCTTATCCATGCTGTATTCCGGATAGAAGCCGCCGCCCATTGCACGGTAGTTGTTTACGGCCAAGTGATAAATCTGATCATCTTCAATTGGCTTGCCATGCAAAGTCAATTTAGTTAAGCGTTCACCTTCCGGCTTAGATAAATCGGCTTCATATTCGACAGGATAAAAGACATCAAAGTGATAAAGCATTGGCTTAGGTTTAATCCAGCGATCGATAAAAGTAATCTTGCCATCTTTATCCTTCTTCAAAAATCCTGCACTATGCTCAATAATATGACGCAGCTCTTTACCAGTTAATTTCACTCTGCATAATTGGTTAGCATATGGGTAGTTAAGTAAAATATCTCTCATCGTAACCGTCTTATCAAAGCCTTTAGCAGTCTCACTCATTACGGCAGTAGCTGAAACGTCTGCTTTGGTAAACCACAATTGCATCTGTTGAATCAAATTAATGAATGGTGCGCCTTCAATTCTGCCCTTCATCGCATTTTCAATTCGAGCAGGCTTGTTTAAGTGAGCAATAGGTTGATCGAGCCATTCTTGCGTTCTCTTATCCAAATCAGCTACTTTTTCTACTACTGCTGGATCTGGATCATAATCGTTGGTGTCAATCAACTTGGTAGTCATATTAGTAATCTTCTTAGTTTGATCATCAATATGCAAAACTACTTCTGCTACTGCTTCGCCGCGGTAACCTGGTTGCACGATTGCAGTATCTTTAGTTACCACATTCAAACGACGGTGTTGGTGACCAGTTAAAAAGACATCTACTTCTGGAATCTCGGTTAAAATCTTGTAACCCTCATTTTCACCACGATGAGGTTCCGTGGCCTTGCCTGTTACTGGGTCACTTTCAAAACCGCCGTGATACATTACAGCCAAGACATCAACTTGAGGACGCAAAATTTTAGCATAATGCTTAATCTTTTCATAGGCGGAGGCAAACTTTAAGCCGGCAACATTTTTAGCTGGTTCCCAATGTGGAATATATTGCGTGGTAATCCCTAGAATACCAATCTTAAGTCCATTCTTTTCGATGATGACATATTCCTTGCCAAAGAATGGCACGTTGGTTTCAGCATCCAAAATATTGTCATTGATGATAGGTGCCTTATTTTGATCAACATAGTAGCTTAAATAATCAAGACCAAAGTTGAAGTCATGGTTACCAAGACAGCGTGCATCATAGCCAACTGCGTTGTATGCTTCGGTAAACTTCAACAAATCGTTATAATCACCCGTTGAATGGGTGTAAGAAGCTAATGGAGAACCTTGCAGGCAATCACCAGCATCTGTTACTACAACATGATCTGCACCGTATTTTTCCTTCTCTGACTTAATTACAGAGCTTACTCGGCTTAAGCTGATGGGTGCATCATAGTCGGTTTTATTATGGTAATCAGTTGGCAATAAAAAGCCATGCGTATCACTTGAGTGCAAAAATACTAATTTCATTGTTCTAAATCCTTTTCTTAGGCATAAAAAAAGACACCATCATTACAGGTGTCTTTTAATTAGTTATTGCCGTTATCGTTGCTGTTAACAACTTGACGACCCTTGTAATAACCTTTTGGTGAAACACGGTGGCTTAAGCGGTATTCACCAGTAGTTGCATCATAGTGCATTGCTGGAACACTCAACTTAATGTGACCACGACGTGAACGTTTCTTTTGTTTAGAAGTATGTCTTGCAGGAACTGCCATTTAATTGATCTCCTTTATTGTAGTCTTAAGCTTCAGGACTGAGCGCCCTGAATTACTCACGTGATTCAATGATACTATTCAATTAAGAATAAATCAAGATCTATTCAGTTTTCTTCTTGTTTTTATTCAAAAAAGCAACCTTGTTTTGTGCTTTATGCTCTTGGCTATCGCGTCCGAAAAACCAGGCAATAATCATTCCGATGATCACCATCACTACTAACACCACAATCAAGGGCAATCTAACCTTGAAAAAGCCAAAGTTAATAGCAACTGGTGAAGTATTAAGCACCACGAAAATTACTGCAATTAGGGCAACGACTGAGCCAATAATTAAGTTTCTTTGTTTTTCCATCGCCACTACTTCCTAGAAGCAAATCTCAAGGAAAGTTCATCACCGATGACTGGGAACAAGTTGTAAAGTTTAGCTAATACTGCCAAGCTAAGTGGTACATTAAGCTCACGCTTGTCACTGCCAAAGAAGTGAACCACTTGCCAAGCAACATCGTCTGGATCAAGCATAAACTCCTGAACGTTTTTGACGTAATTGCCAGACTTATCAGCAATGTTAAAGAAGTTAGTGTAAACAGGACCAGGGTTAACGGTCATTACCTTGACGCCAAATGGTTTAAGTTCTAGGCGCAATACATTTGAAAATTGAATGACTGCAGCCTTAGATGCGCTGTAAGCAGCTGATTTAGTAGTTGGCACCTTACCAGCGATTGAACCAAAGTTAATAATTTGACCAGTCTTTTGTTCCATCATGACACGGCCAACAAGTCTAGTGAAGTACATTAAGCCTAAGATGTTTACTTGGAACATGTTGGTTACGTCTTGCATCTTTTGTTCCATAAATTCTTCGAATTTACCAAAACCGGCACAGTTGACTAAGAAATCAATATGCTTTACTTGCTTGGTAATTTCATCAAAGGTCTTTTCAATATCATCAGGCTTACCCATATCTGTTGGGAAGACATAAGCTTCAGCACCTGATAATTCTCTAGCTTCTGCCGCAATTTCTTCCAGACGATCTTTTCTTCTGGCAATCAAAATGACAGTAGCACCACGGCCAGCACTTTCAAGAGCAATTGAACGACCAATGCCACTAGAAGCACCTGTAATAATAACAACTTTATTTCTTAGTGAATCTTTCATTATTCTGCGCCTTTCATCGGAATTTCAATACGATCAAAGTCATTTACCAAAACTGTATTTGGAAATACCTTCTTAGCTTGATTCTCTAATTTCTTAGCTTTTGCTCCCATATAACGAGCAGATATATGGTTCAAACACAACTTCTTAACATTTTCTTGTTTAGCAATTTTAGCTGCCTGAACAGAAGTTGAGTGGTAATAATTGCGAGCCATTTTGCTTTCGTCTCCAGCAAAAGTTGATTCATGAACTAAAACATCCGCATCTTTTGCTAAACGAGCAATGCTTGGCGTTGAGCGGGTATCGTAAATAATCGTGACGATGCGGCCAGGCTTTTCTGGTCCCAAGAAATCTTTTCCATTTAAGACGGTCCCATCAGCCAAGGTCACTTGCTCGCCTCGTTTTAGTTGACCAAGAATTGGCCCGTTAGGGATATTATACTTTGCTAATTTATCAATTAAAAGTTCACCTGGATGAGTAGCCTCAACTACTCTAAAACCAAAGCTTGGAATACGGTGATCTAGTCTGTCCGTATAAACGCGAAAGCCCTTGTCTTCACAAATTAATCCTGGTTCAGATAATTCAACAAACTTAATGGGATAAGAAACTTTGGTTCTTGATATTTGTAAAGACGTACGCACAAATTGCTCAATTCCAGCCGGACCATAAATCGTTAATGGTCCAACATCCCCTTGAAAAGAACGGGTTGATAGCAATCCTGGCAAGCCAAAAATATGATCGCCATGGTTATGTGAGATAAAAATTTTAGTGATTTTGCGTAGTCTAATATTTGTTCTTAAAATTTGATGCTGAGTAGCCTCCCCTACATCAAACAGCCAGATCCCGTTAAGTTCATCTAGTAGCTTTAACGCTACACAAGAAACATTGCGCTGCTTGGATGGCTGCCCTGCACCTGTTCCTAAAAATTGTAATTCCATGAAAATCCTATTTCTATCTTAAAATTTTGAATGTTTAACAATTGTTTTGGTAATAAACGCACTATAATATTTCGATCCTTTTATATTAGGGTGCGTGTGATCACCATAAAACCAATCTGGATGATTCTTCGAATATGAATACCAATCAATTATTATAAGATTATGATACCGTTTTGCACCTTGTCTTAGCAAATCATTCACCGGTTTTTGCCAATCTCTAGTTGGTACATGAACATTAATCCAGAAAACTTTTCTCTTAGGCCCAACTTGATGCATGATTCGATCTAAGTCATCCATCGAGAATGGTCCATTTGTGCCTAAACCAATCAATACGTTATCGGCTAAAACTCCCTGCTTTTGATAACTGTCAAGTAGGCCAAATGCAACATCTAATTGTCTAGAAACAGCCGCATCAACTAAGGCCTTAGGCATTAATTTCTTTAAGTTGTCACTTGAACCGGCCATGACAGAGTCGCCGATTGCAGTAACTTGAATTTTTTGTGCTAACTGCAAATCAAGCTGCGAAATACCATATTTAACATATGATTTATTAACTGGGTGCTTTTTAGCATCTTTTTCCGCTTGTCTAATGATTTTCGACTTATCTTCTTTTTTTTGCTTTTGCTTTTTTAACTTCTTGATCAGCTTAGCATTGTCGCTCTTTTGCTCTTTGGTATTCTTTTGAATTCTTTGAGCAAGTTGAGTCTTATTAAAATCTTCTGCCTTTGCTCTAGGTGAAACAGCAATAGCAATGCTACCTAAAATCAAAATAAATGCTGCAAAAACTGCTTGCGTCTTTTTGATGTAATCCTTAGTCTCTAAATCCAAAATTCGAGCAAAGTAGGCCTTGGTTTTACTCCACGTAATCTTGCCCATTGGCTTTTCAATTAAGCGGTAAGTAATTTCACTTACTAGCAAAATCAAGATGATTTCAATCACATGGTACAGTACCGGATGATCACCAATATTAGTAAATTTATCTTCAAAAAAGATCATGATTGGAAATTGGTAAAGATAAATCCCATAGCTTCTTGAACCAATCCAATCGAAAATGACATTAGTCATAATTCTATTCCAGTGACTGCCTGGATGCGCAATTACTCCGGCAAACACGCAGACAATCAAAGTAAACAAAAGCATCCCACCACAATAAGCAAATGCCTGTTGCGGATTCATTGCCTTTGAGAAGAACATGACCAGCATCAAAATAAAGGAAACTAGTCCAACCAAATCAAGTATTCGTGTATCCTTTTTGGTCACATTAGGATTCAGCTGCTCTATTGGCCAAATAACTGCTAATGCGGCCCCTAAACCTAATGGGAAGAACCGCGTATCCGTTCCATAATAGATACGGTTAATGTCAGCTTTCATTAAATATAGAACCAGCATTTCAATTGCAGATGCTAATGAAAGTCCAATCAAAATCCCAAAAATATTCTTCTTTTTCTTTACTAGTTTTACCAGTAAGAAAATGACAATCGGCCACAAAATGTAGAATTGCCCTTCTACTGACATCGTCCATAGGTTAATAAAAGGCGATTCATTAGCCGCAAAACGTTCAAAGTAGCTTTGACCATTATGAATTTGCCAAAAATTGTAGACATTCAGTAGGTTAGCCAGGACGATCTGATTCAGCTTAGCTAAAAGATTGCGTTGAAACAGAAAAATATACGCCGCACTGAACCATAAAACCGAAATCAGCTGCGGATAAATCTTCTTTATTCTACTTAAATAAAAGTGTTTATTATCGTAATCTCCCGTTCTGTCATATGAATTAAGTATATGATCCGTGACGAGGTAACCTGAGAGCACGAAAAAAATTGGCACACCCAGATATCCTCCCATAAACGAATTAGAATCAAGGTGATAGAGTATTACTCCGATCACCGCTAATGCTCTAAGTCCAGAATACCCTGTAATAAACCGATTTCTTCTCATAATCTATCTCTACTCACATATTATTGTACAAATTCAAAGACAAACTTGCCGATTGCAACATCGTCTCCGTTAACTGCACCCTTTTCACGCAAGGCATCATCTACGCCTAAACGCTTAAGTCTTCTAGCCAAACGCATGATACCATCTTGGTGATCCAAATTGGTCATTTGTACTAATCTCTCCAATTGCTCTCCCTTAACAACGAATTCATGCTCGCCAACTCTTTCAACAGTAAATTCGTTCTTTTGTGGTGCCTTGTACTTGTATTCCTTAGTATTTTCAACAGTCTTAGGTTCTTCTTGTGCACGTTCTTCTTCGACTTCGGCAACCAAGTTAGCAGTATCGCTCATCAACTTGGATACGCCTTGGTGCGTTACACTAGAAATTTCATAAACTGGTTCGTCATTACCTTCTTTTTGCAAAGCTTCCTTAAATTCCTTGAGCTTGTCTTCTGCACTTGGAATATCCATTTGTGAAGCGACAATTAATTCACGCTTCTTAGACAAATCAGTTTCATAATTTTGCAATTCCTTTCTGATGGTGTGATAGTCGTCAATTGCTTTGCGACCATTATTAGGATCCATTGATACTAAGTGCAAAATTACTTTAGTTCTTTCAACGTGGCGCAAGAATTGAATACCTAAACCCACACCTTGGCTAGCACCTTCAATTAAACCAGGCAAGTCAGCCATAGAGAAGTCACGACCATCAGGTAAAATTACCATCCCTAAGTTTGGAGTCAAAGTAGTAAATTGGTAAGCTGCAATCTTTGGCTTAGCTTTAGTTGTTACTGACAAAAGCGTAGATTTACCAACTGATGGGAAACCAACTAAACCTACATCAGCTAGTAACTTAAGTTCTAGGCGTAAAACGCGGTCTTCACCTGGTTCACCGTTTTCGGCAATTTCAGGTGCCGTATTAACACTAGTAGCGAAGTGAATATTACCACGACCGCCACGGCCACCGTGAGCTACAACTAATTCTTGTCCTTTTTCTACTAAATCACCGATTAATTCACCGGTATTAAAATCATAAACTGTTGTCCCAACAGGCACCTTTAAATAAAGGTCTTTAGCAGCTCTACCATATTGAGACTTGATGCGACCATTTTCGCCATTGTCCGCCTTAAATTTACGACGGTAGCGAAAATCCATCAATGTACGCAAACCGCTGTCAGCAACAAAAATAATGCTGCCGCCGCGACCACCGTCGCCGCCAGCTGGTCCGCCATTTGGAACGTACTTTTCGTGGCGGAAAGCCACCATGCCATCGCCGCCTTTTCCGGCTTGTACTTCAATTTTAGTCTGATCAACAAATGTTGGCATGTTTATCTCTTCCTTCCGTCTTAATCTAACTTTTATTACTATACCACACAAACGCGCATTCTTGGGCGTTTTCTAGGTTTACAGCGTCAATTTTATTGTCTGTGCTTGGGTCAAAGTAAGTCCGGCAGCTCGAAGCTCATCAACCGATGCCTCTTTAATCTTCTTTAATGAACCAAAGTTTCTGAGCAGCTTATTTCTACTCTTAGGACCAATGCCTTTAATCGAGTCTAATCGGCTTGATAAAGCATTCTTGGCATGACGTCTTCTATGGAAAGTAATGGCGAAGCGGTGCACTTCATCCTGAATTCTTGTCATTAAGTAAAAACCTTCTGACTTAGGATTAAGCGGGATCAGTTTCAACGGAATACCATTGATCGGATCGCCGAATAACAAGTGGTTTGTTCTGTGCTTATCATCTTTAACCATCCCGGCAACAGGAATATTTAGGTTTAATTCGTTACGCAAAACGTCTTCACAAGCATCTACTTGAATTTGACCACCATCCATCAGGATTAAATCAGGCATTTTTTTATTTTCACGTAAAAGTCGACCATATCGTCTTCTAACAACTTCCCTGGTGTTACGAACTTCATCGCCGCCATTTTGGTGTTCAACTTCACCCTTTAATTTGTACTTTCGGTACGAAGTTTTATCTGGTTCACCATCTTTAAAAACAACTAAGGCCGAAACTGGATCTGCACCTTGAATATGCGAGTGGTCAAAGCTTTCAATAATATGACCATATGGCAAACCTAGAGCATCAAAGATCTCTTTTTGTGCACCCTTAGTTTTACGATTACCTAATTCAAGTAGTCTAAACTTATCATCTAATTTCAACTTGGCATTATCTTTAGCCATATCAAGCAACGCTTTTTTCTGTCCTCTTTGCGGCGTTCTAACTGGAACTTTTAATACTTCCGCCAAAGTATCGTTATCAAGGCCAGTAGGAACTAAGACTTCCTTTGGCAAAACGCGGTTTCTTTGCCCATAAAATTGCACAATAAATGAAGTAAATGCATCTTCTGGATCAGTTGTATCCGTTAAAGGAAACATTCTGGTTTCTCTTCTAAGTAGCTTAGCCTGACGCAAGAAGAAAATCTGTATTGAAATCCAAGATTTATCAACGTAGTAGTTGAAGATATCGCGTTGAGTGTTGTCGTTAGAAATGATTTTCTGCTTTTCAACCGTTTCTTCAATATACTTCAATTGATCTCGAATTTCGGCTGCGCGTTCGAATTCTAACTGCTCAGAAGCCTTTTCCATCTTGACGGTCAAGTCTTGCTTTACTTCTGCAATATCACCATTCAAAAAGCTCTTAATCTTCTTAATTTGCTCGTCATATTCTTTTTGCGGCACCTTTTTAAAGCAGGCCCCTAAACACTGCCCCATATGATAGTAAAGACATGGGCGGCCTTGGTAGCCATGGCAGCGTCTTAATGGATAAACTTTTTGGATAAACTTTAACGTAGCCTGGGCCGCATAAACGTTAGGATATGGGCCAAAGTAATAACCACCATCCTTATGCACGATACTGGTCAGGCGCGTTTGCGGATCATGTTCGCGCGTAATTTCAATGTAAGGATAGCCTGTCCCCTGCTTTAACTGCACGTTGTAATATGGCTGATATTTTTTAATTAAAGTAATTTCTAGTAAAAAAGCTTCCTTATCAGTAGAAACCGTAATAATGTCATAGTCTCGAATTTCACGCACTAATTCAGCACGCCGCCCTACTTGCTTACTCTTAAAGTATGAACGCACTCTATTTTTTAAATTTTTGGATTTACCAACATAAATAACCGTGCCATTGATATCTTTCATTAAGTAGCAGCCCGGTTTTTCTGGTAATAGCTTCAACTTATTCTCAATTAATTGTGTTGCCATTCTATCGCACCCCAATAAAAAATTCGCACTAAATAGTTTAACACAGCTTTTTTAAGAAGATATTAACTTTGCTTATAGAAATAGCTATCTAGACCAAAACTTGCTATATTAAAAGAAAACGCTTAGGAGAAATACCGATGACTAATATAGTTTTTGATTTAATTAACCAATTTGGCTACATGGCCATCAGCTTTTTAATTGCGGTTGAAAATATCTTCCCGCCTATTCCTTCAGAAGTAATCCTTTCATTTGCAGGATTTGCGACGCATCACTCGCAAATGACCGTTTCCTTAGTGATAATCGCCGCCACAATCGGTGCCACTTTAGGAGCAATCATTCTCTATTGGATCGGAACTTTACTGAGTGAGGACCGTCTTGAAAAAGTATTTAATCATAAAATGTTCAAGATGCTTGGTTTCAAAAAGGGTGATGTTAAAAAGGCAATTGCCTGGTTTGATAAATATGGAACAGGCGCAATTTTCTATGGTCGTTGCATCCCCGTTATCAGAAGTTTAATCTCTATTCCAGCAGGTACCGCTCACGTTAAGCTTTCCAAGTTTTTAATTTACACTACTCTTGGTAGTTTGATCTGGAACATCATTTTAGTTTCATTAGGATCCTACATGGGTGAAAATTGGCAAGTCATCGTGAATATCTTTGAAGAATACTCATTGATCATTGCCGTTTTCATCATCATTGCCCTTATCTATGGCTCATTTAAATGGTACAAAACAAAAATAAAGGCTGATTAGACTAAAAGCACTATTTTAATAGTGCTTTTTTGCCCTTCAAGAAATTAAAAATATCATGTAAAATTAATCTATCTTTACATATTACATAGAGGGGAATGTTGCGATGAAATTTCACATATTTAGAAAACAAAGCATTCAAAACTACTTAGGAAAAGATATCAAGTTTTCCAAAACAATGAATGCCCTCGACCTAATGTCACTTGGGGTTGGTGCAGTTATCGGGACTGGGATCTTTATTCTGCCTGGTACGGTAGCTGCTACAGCTGCTGGGCCTGGAGTTAGTTTGTCATTCATGGTCGCAGCAATCGTGTGCGCCTTTGCCGGAATGTGTTATGCCGAGTTTGCTTCCGCAATTCCAGTTGCTGGTAGTGCTTATTCATACGGTAACATCGTTTACGGCGAGTTCACCGGTTGGATCATTGGTTGGGCCTTAATCTTGGAATACATGCTATCTGTGGCTACCGTTGCCGCAGGTTGGTCATCATACTTTAGTTCATTTATTAGTCCGTTTGGCTTAAAAATTCCTAAGGCCGTTTCAGGGCCAATGAATTTGTCACATGGCGTTTACTTTGACCTTGTTTCTGTTTTAATAATTTTGATTATTAGTATCCTGCTGTCACGTGGAATGAAAAATTCCATCAAGATTAACGTTGTTGCGGTTTTCATTAAGATTGCGATTATTTTGATCTTCATCTTTGTGGGGATGCAATTTATTAAGTCAAGCAATTATCACCCATTCTTGCCATACCACGCTTCTGGTGTGATTAAAGGTGCAACTACCGTTTTCTTTGCTTTCTTAGGCTTTGACGTTGTTTCTTCATCAGCTGCCGAAGTTAAGAATCCTAAGAAGAATATGCCACTAGGCATTATTGGTACTCTAGCAATTGCGGCTGTCCTTTACTTTGGCGTTTCCATTGTCTTGACAGGAATGGTTAAATACACCAAGTTAAACGTAGCTAATCCGGTTGCTTTTGCCTTACAATATGTCCACCAAGACTGGGTAGCCGAATTATTATCATTTGGTGCCATGCTAGGAATGGCAACCATGATGCTCACGATGATCTATTCAAGTTCGCGTTTAATTTACGCCATGGCTAGAGATGGTCTTTTACCAGCAACTTTCAGTAAGCTTGATAAAAAGCACCATTCTCCTCAAAATGCCTTAGTTGCAGTAACAATTATTATTGCCTTAGGTGCGGCATTCTTCTCAGTAGATCAATTAGCCAACTTGGTTAACTTTGGCACATTATTTGCCTTCACCTTAGTATCATTTGGTATTTTAAAATTAAGAAAGAGGACAGATATCGTTAACGACGGTTTCAAGGTTCCTGGTTATCCATACCTGCCAATCATTTCTGGCTTAATCTGTATCTTTATGATTTGTCACTTAAGCTCAGAAGTTTACTTAATGGCTGCAATTTGGTTAATCCTTGGGACAGTTATCTACTTCGTTTATGGTTATCGTCACAGTCAACTAGAACATGAATAAAATAAAAAAAGCGGCTTAGCCGCTTTTTTGTTTTACTCTAACTTATTTTAGTTAACTTGGTTAACAGCTTTACCATCTTTGAAGAATGATAAAACATTGTTAGCTGCTTCTTTAGATAAATTGAA
The DNA here is from genome assembly GCF_001006945.1 of Lactobacillus sp. OTU4228. NCBI lineage: Bacteria > Bacillati > Bacillota > Bacilli > Lactobacillales > Lactobacillaceae > Lactobacillus > Lactobacillus sp. OTU4228. The sequence continues at coordinate 144,340 of NZ_CDLD01000014.1, read as the reverse complement.
TCTAGCAACGTGAGTAGCTGAGCCGACGTGTGGAGTCATGATTACGTTATCCATGTCTACCAATTCTTGCTTAGGATGTGGTTCATTTTCAAAGACATCTAAAGCTGCACCTGCAATCTCACCATTCTTTAAAGCGGCAATCAAAGCATCACTATCAACTAGTGAACCGCGAGCTACATTGATCAAATATGCCGTTTCTTTCATTTCTTTAAAGACATCAGCATTAATAATGTGGTAAGTTTCATCAGTTGCTGGAGCATGCAATGATAAAAAGTCGGCTTCCTTAATTAAGGTATCAAAGTCAACGTACTTAGCATTTAATTCTGCTTCTAATTCATTATCAAGTTGGTGACGATTGTGGTAAATAACCTTCATCCCCAATGCCTTAGCAAAACGAGCTACTTGTTGGCCAATTCTGCCCATACCTAAAATAGCTAAAGTCTTGCCTTCAATCGTGTAGCCTTGGTTATCATATTCGTCAGCATCTAAAAATACGCCTTCACGCAAAGCATGGTCATAATAGCGCAAGCGACGAGCTGAAGCCATAATCATGGTTAAAGTCAATTCAGCAGTTGGACGCAATACGCTCTTAGGACAGTTTGAAACAACAATTCCCTTTTCCTTAGCGTATTCCACATCTACATGATCAAAACCTACACCGTAAGTAGAAATTATCTTCAAATTCTTGGCAGCATCAATCATTTCTTTATCAAAAGCCATCTTTGCCACAATGACACCGTCATAATCTGCAATATGATCTAATACCCATTCACGATCATCATGTAAGCGATGGCCTGCTGGACCAACTGTAACATCGCATTCCTTTTCTAAATCAGTAAGCGAATCTTTTCTCAATCCACCCAAAATTAAAATCTTTGCTTTACTCATTATGAAGCCTCTATTCCATATCCTTTATAAAATTTTGTTAATTGCGACCGCCACTCCGTCATGATCACAATCTGCAGTAATTTCATCTGCATGCTTTTTAGTATAGTCCACTGCGTTGCCCATCGCCACACCTAAACCAGCATATTTTAACATTGGCATATCATTTGCTTGATCACCCAAAGCCATCACGTTTTCTGGTTTAACCTTAAGGTAATCACACAGGCGCTTAAGACCAGTTCCTTTATCAACGCCGGCTGCCGTTGCTTCAAAATAAAATGGTTCAGTTTTGGAGAAAACGACGCGATCTTTCATTTGCTCAAAAAGCGGACTGGTAATTTTACTATCCAAATAATCTGGATCATCAATGTACATGCATTTGATAATCGGTATTTGCTTCATTTCTTCTGGTGTACGATATGAGACTTCCAGTTTAACCACCCGCGAGTTATAAATCGTGTAGTGTCCTAAATCACGATTAGAGGTGTAAATTCGATCTAAACTAACGCTATGAAAATGCAGATTCAATTTGCGTGCAATTGCTTCTAGATCAACATAGTCTTCATATCTTAGCCCTTGTTTAAAAATTACTTGGCCACTGGTTGATTCAACTACTGCGCCATTAAAGCTGACTACATATTGGTTATCTTGATTGTTTAAACCTAATTCATCCAAATAACGTTGTGCACCAGATAATGGTCTTCCTGTGCAGATCACTATTTGTTTACCTTGATTTTTGGCATCTAACACTGCCTTTTTAACGGCAGGGGTAATTTCTTTTTTAGAGTTTACTAAAGTACCATCAATATCAATGGCGATTAAATCTATCTTTTTCATTTTTCTTTTTAAAATAAATAAAGCACCGCTTTTTCAGCAATGCTTATTAAACTGACATGGCCTGAGTGTTTTCTTTTAATTTAACTAGTTCGTCCATATCTTCTTTACTAATTTCAAAATCAACACTCAAGTTATCTTTCATTTCACTGACATTGTCACTCTTCGGTAAAACGATACAGCCTAGTTGCAAGTCGAAGGCAAGCATCAATTGTACAGGACTTACGCCATATTTTTTAGCATATTCATTGATCTTACGATCCTTAAGTAAACGTCCGTGAGCAAGTGGTGAATATGCTTCGATTTGAATTCCTAAGTTCTCACAATATTTCATCAAATCTGTTGGCACATGTCCAATATGAACTTCGATCTGGTTAACAGCTGGCTTAATCGTACCATTATTAACAATGTTAGCCACATCTTCTTGCAAGAAATTAGACACACCAATTGATCTAACTTTACCGGCCTTCAAAGTGACGGTCATTGGTTCTATTTACTTCAATCCAAGGCTGCGGTGAGTGAATCAGAAGCATGTCAATGTATTCTAAGCTGAAGCGATCTAAAGCTTTATCAATTGCCTTCTTAGTGCCCTCATAGTCTTTGACAGCAGTTGGCAATTTAGTTGTTAAATATATATCACTACGTTAAACATCGGAATTCCAAATTTCCTTGCCTACGCCATTCTGATTACCATAGTCTCTTGCGGTATCAAAAGCGCGGTAACCAACACTAATGGCCTGACGAACGACTTTTTTTACGTCATCATTATTGATTAGCCAAGTACCTAATTGTATCTGAGGAATCTTTATTCCGTTGTTAAGCGTTAAAGTTTTATCAGAGTACATACTGAACCTGCTGTGAATAGCATACACCAAATATTATTCAAATCCTATACATATACTTATAATTTTTACTTTTTAACAAAATTGTCATTTTAAACAACAGAGCAAAAAACGCGATGAAATAGGCTTTAGCGATATTTCTTTGCAGATTATCAGTCATTTCTTAGACGAGATTTTATATACAAAAAAAGAAAGGGCTGATTTCATAAACCATCAACTCTTTCTCTTCAGTCTCTTAATTCCCGCAACTTATAATACTAGTTTTCTGTACTAAAACAAGCACAATTATCGTATCTTTGCACAATTTTGGTCATTTTTTATATTCATAGTCCTATTGCAATGCTATTTGTATAGATTGTTTGCGTTATGTTACAAAAATGTTACATTAATTATTTATGCATAAAGCTATTCACGTATATCAATAATTTTTTAGCAATTACTTTTTTACTCATCTCAGGCCATTCATCGATCGTGCCATCTTGCTTAAGGATAGTCACCTTATCATTATCATTGCCAAAGACATTTTGCGAAACGTCGTTAGCCACGATCAGATCTGCTCCTTTTTCATGCAGCTTCTTTTCCGCATTCTTTAGCAAATCATTTGTTTCAGCAGCAAAACCAACTACTAATTGCCCTGGATTTTTATGTTTGGCCACTTCACGTAAAATGTCTTTCGTTTTAACTAAAGTTAATTTCAAAGTAGCTTGATTTGCCTGCTTTTTCAATTTATGGTCGGCCACTTTAGCCATCTTCCAATCAGCTACGGCAGCCGCCATAATTAACACATCACTTTTGGTAAATTCATGCTTTACTTTTGTTAACATTTCTTCGCTACTTGCAGTATGATACAATTCAATCTTTTCATCTTGCGGCAAGGCAACTGTAACATTCCCATAAATTAATTTTACTTTTGCGCCCATCTCGGCAGCGGCTTGAGCAATAGAAATTCCCATTTTGCCACTAGAACGATTCCCAATAAAGCGAACTGGATCAATTGCTTCTTCTGTTCCTCCGGCGGTGACGATAATGGTTTTATCTTTTAAGATTTCTTTTTGTTGCAAAAAGTTTTCTACCCAAGCAGAGATTTGTTCTGTCTCAGGCATTCTACCTTTAGCAGCATATCCTTCCGCCAGCATTCCCACCGCTGGCTCCATAATCTGCACTTGATTTTCTTTTAAAAATTGCAAATTGCGTTGAGTAGCAGGATTACTCCACATCTGATCATTCATTGCAGGCACAACCAATTTTGGTGCGCTTGTTGCCAGAATCGTGGTACTAGCGGCATCATCAGCTAGACCATTAGCCATTTTAGCAATAAAGTTAGCCGTTGCTGGAACAACTAAGGCTAAGTCAGTCCAGCGAGCCAAATGAACATGCGGTATGCTAGCTTCATTTTCTTTTTTCCATAGATTATCCAATACTGGATACTTAGTCAATGCGGCCAATGTATTAGAAGTAACCAGACGTTCCGCATTTTTAGTCATTACTACCCGTACTTCATGACCACTTTTTTCAAGATTTCGCACGACTTGCACGGCTTTATACATAGCAATGCCGCCTGTCATATAGACTGCTACTTTTGCCATTATTATTCCTTCTTCTCAAACAAATTTATTTTTATTTTATCATTATTGCTAAAAATAGTAGAATAACGGTTAGGGATAAATTTTTGGAGGATAAAATGAAGCTTATAATAAAATTATCGCTGGTTGCCTTAAGTCTTGCTTCACTAGCTGGCTGTAGCAAGCAGGCACAACCAAAACCACCTAACAAAGAAATTACTACAGTTAAAGTAATTAATCAGCCAGTTTCTTTGAAAAAGAAGAATAGAGTTAAACCACCTACTAGACCTTTGCCGCTACTTCCATGGCAAAAACCAGTTCACGAAAAGAAAGCGATTTATACCAATTCTAATGGTATTTTAAAAGATAATTCTTAGAGGAGTGACATATAGTAACTTCTTTTTTGATTGAGTATAAAAAGGTTGTCATCTTCATTTCTGTACTTTAGAATCTATATTAATACAGAAAGGAACTTTACTTATATGCCAAATTTATCTAGTGATTTAAAATCAATTATCAATACTAACCTTAGTAACTTATCCGCTTCAAAAATTCGTGCATTTGATCAAAAAGTTTCAGGCATCCCTGGCATTATCAAGTTAACTATTGGTGAGCCTGATCTTGCTACACCAGATCATATTAAAAAGGCTGCCATTCGCGACATTAACGATGATGACTCACACTACGCACCACAAGCTGGTAAACCTCAACTACTTAAAGCAATCAGCTGCTACCTTGACCGTTCCATCGGTGTTCATTATGATCCCAAAGATGAAATCTGCGTCACTGTTGGTGCAACCGGTGCTTTAAACGACGTCTTTATGACTTTGCTTAATCCTGGGGACAAGATTATCGTTCCTACTCCAGTTTGGGCACTATACTTCCAGTTGATCAAGATGACTGGTGCTACCCCTATTCAACTTGATACTAAAAAAGACGGTTTCATTTTAACGCCTGAACATTTGCGTCACGTTTTAAACGGTCGCGGCAAGGGAGCAAAGGCAATCATCTTGACCGACCCATCCAACCCGACCGGCCGTGTTTATGCTAAAGAAACTTTGCAACAACTAGCCGAAGTAATTAAAGAATACAAAATCTATTCAATTACTGATGAGATCTACGCTGAACTCGTTTATGGCAATGCGGAACATCATTCATTGTCCGAATATATTCCAGATCGCAATATTTTAATTTCTGGTTTATCTAAAGCATACGCAATGACTGGGTGGCGTTTAGGTTACATCGCTGCTCCTAAGCAAATCATGCAGAGCATTCAAAAAGTTAATGCCTTTTTAGTAACCTCTGTGACTGACAATGTGCAAATGGCTGCCGTTGAGGCATTGAACAATGGTCAAAGTGATCCTGCTGAAGCAAGAGCAATCTATGAAAAGCGGCTGCAATTTATGCAAACCGGCTTGGAAAAGCTTGGTTTTGAAATGGCTACGCCACAAGGTGCCTTTTATATCTTTGCCAAAATTCCTGAAAAATATGGCATCGATGATGAACAATTTGCTTTTGAATTGGCACAAAAGGCTAAAGTTGGCGTAACTCCTGGTCGTTATTTTGGTAAAGGCGGCGAAGGCTACGTAAGACTATCTTATGCATCATCAACTGAACAATTACACGAAAGTTTAAAGCGAATTACCGATTTCGTTAACGATTTATAAAATAAAAGCAAAAAATAGACTTCCTTTTCGGAAGTCTATTTTTTGCTTTTATTTAAAGATTACTTGTCCCAAGTTGAGTTTTCTTCGGCATCTTCTGCAGCCATCTTTTCAAGACGTTCTTCAGTTGCCTTAACACTGTCTTGGTACTTATCTTCAACTTCAATACCTAAGTCAGCTAATTGTTGATCTGCTACTGGAGCTGGAGCGTGCATCATTGGTTCTGAAGCACTAGCGTTCTTAGGGAATGCCAATACGTCACGAATATTATCCTTGTTAGCAAGCATCATAGCAAATCTGTCGAGACCAATTGCAAGACCTGCGTGTGGTGGGAAGCCCATGTCCAAAGCATCCATTAAGTAACCAAATTGTTCGTAAGCACGCTTCTTAGTGAAACCAAGTGCCTTAAACATGTTTTCTTGGATTGAACGCTTGTGGATACGGATTGAACCACCACCCATTTCGTCACCGTTCATAACGATGTCGTAACTACGTGCGTGTGCCTTGTGTGGTTCAGTAGTCAAAAGCTTTACACCTTCATCATCTGGCATGGTGAATGGGTGGTGAGCTGCTACCCAACGGCCAAGACCTTCATCGTATTCGAATAATGGCCAGTCAACAACCCAAACAAAGTCATAAACGCCCTTAGGAATAATACCAGTTTCCTTAGCGAATTCACGACGAAGGTGGTTCAATGAGTCACAAATTACCTTCCACTTGTCAGCAACAAATACTACTAATTCGCCGCCTTCAAGGTCGAATTCCTTCTTCAAAGCTTCCTTGTTGTCATCAGTCAAGAAACGAGCAACAGGACCTGAGAATTCACCATCTTCGTACTTAACCCAAGCTAAACCCTTAGCGTGGAAACGTTTGATGAAGTCAGCCTTCTTGTCAAGCTTCTTACGTGAGTATTCCTTAGCACCGTTCTTAACAGCAATACCCTTAACAAAGCCGCCATCAGCAATTGCACCTGAGAACACCTTGAAGTCGCTGTCCTTAAAGATTGAGCTTAAGTCATGGATAAGCATGCCGTAACGAGTATCAGGCTTGTCACTACCGTACTTGTTCATTGCGTCAGTCCAAGTAATACGCTTAATAGGAGTCTTAAGGTCAATCCCCTTAACATCCTTCATAATCTTCTTCAAAAGACCTTCAGTGTAGCCTTGGATAGTTTCTTCGTCAGCAAATGACATTTCCATATCGATTTGAGTAAATTCTGGTTGACGATCACCACGTAAGTCTTCGTCACGGAAACAACGTGCCAATTGGTAGTACTTATCAAAGCCAGCACCCATCAAAAGTTGCTTGAACAATTGTGGTGATTGTGGAAGTGCGTAGAAGCTACCTGGGTAAATTCTTGAAGGAACTAAGTAGTCACGTGCACCTTCTGGAGATGACTTACCTAAAATTGGAGTTTCAATATCGATAAAGCCGTTTTCGTCAAAGAATTCGTGAGTAGCACGCAAAATCTTTGAACGTAAGATAATAGCTTGTTGAACTTCTGGACGACGAAGATCAAGGTAACGGTACTTTAATCTAGTTTGTTCAGAAATATCAACACCATTCTTAATTTCAAACGGAGGGTTCTTAGCCTTGTTCAAGATGATGATTTCAGTAGCATCAACTTCTACTTGACCAGTCTTCATGTCAGGGTTTACTTCTGAACGCTTAACAACCTTACCCTTAACTTGAAGAACGTATTCGTTACCAAGTGAGTCAGCAATATCCATCAATTCCTTACCGGAATCCTTGTTAACAACGATTTGTACTAAACCTTCACGATCACGCAAATCGATGAAAACCAAGTTACCAAGGTTACGTACACGTTGTACCCAACCATAAAGGTTTACATCTTGGCCAATATATTTTTCAGTAATATTGCCACAATAGTCTGTTCTTTCTTCGATCTTTTCCATTGTTAATCCTCTAAATCCTTCATTACCTTACTCATATCATTGATGTCTTCAAGACTTAAATCAATGGTCTTACCATCAGCTAAACGCTTGATATTCAAAACGCCGTTTTCAAGTTCCTTTTCACCTAAAGTAATTACATACTTAGCATGATCACGGTCAGCCTTCTTGAATTGTGCCTTAAGCTTCTTTTGGTTAACATCAAAATCAGCTTCAAAGCCTTGCTTGCGCAAACTTCTAGTAATTTCAATAGCCTTTTGAGCAGTACCATCACCAATATTAGTGATGAAGAAATCAATGCCTCTATTTTCAAATAAAGCTGGATTCTGCTTTTCCAAAACAAGCATTAATCTTTCTTCACCAATACCGAAACCAACAGCTGGTGTAGCTGGGCCGTTGAATTCTTCAACTAAGTGATCGTAACGACCACCACCCAAAATAGTAGTAGCTGATTCCCAAAGGCTCTTATCTTCAACCATGAATTCAAAGATTACGCCAGTGTAGTAATCAAGACCACGAACCAAGTCATCGTCGATAACATAGTCAATGCCCAATTGATCAAGCATCTTCAAAATTGATTCGAAGTTTTGCTTTGAATCATCATCAAGGAAGTCACGAATCTTAGGAGCATCTGGCAAGAACTTCTTGTCGCGATCATCTTTAGAATCCAAAATACGTAATGGGTTATCACGCAATCTTCTTTGAGAATCTTCAGATAATTCATCCTTAACTGGAGTGAAGTAGTTTACAAGTGCATCGTGGTAATCCTTACGTACTTGTTCATTGCCCAAAGTATTGATGTGAAGTTGATAGTTCTTAACGCCTAATTCAGCAAGCAAATCGTGACCCATCATAATGGTTTGAACATCAGCAAGTGGATTGCTTGAACCGAAGCTTTCTACACCGATTTGGTGGAATTCACGTTGACGACCTGCTTGAGGACGTTCGTATCTAAAAGTAGATTCCATGTAAAATACGTTAAATGGCTTAACTACTTCTGGTGCGTACATCTTGTCTTCAACGTAAGCACGAACTACTCCGGCAGTTCCTTCTGGACGAAGGGCAATATGACGACCACCCTTATCATTGAAGTCGTACATTTGCTTTTCTACGATTTCAGAACTATCACCGCTTGAACGTGAGAAAATTTCGTAGTTTTCAAAACTTGGCGTACGAATTTCACGGTAGTTGGCACGGTTGAAGAAATTCCTTGCAGTTTCTTCGACCTTTTGCCATGAACCGGATTGTTCAGGCAAAATATCGACTGTACCTTTTGGTTTTTGTACTCTCATTTAATCATCCTTTTTTATTTTGATAACTTTATTAATAAAAAAAGCGCCCTTGAACTAAAATCAAGGGCGCTTAAATTAGCACGGTACCACCTTTTTGGTTGCTGCGATTAACGCTCGCCAGACGATCCATTATCTGTTAAAGGTGTCACAGACCGCGATCTATCTGCTCTCTCACCACAATGAGCAGTCTCTTTAAATAGATCTTTGCTAATCTTCATTCTTTGTCATCGATAATTCTTTTTTAGCTTATATTTTTATTGTATTAAAGTCAACCTTTGAAAGCGATTTTCTCTAAAGATCTAACACAATTGTGAATGGACCATCGTTTTCTAAGCTAACTTGCATTTCGGCGCCGAATTCACCAGTCTCAACATGGAAGCCATCTTGCTCAAGCTCATGATTGAAATCTTCCCAAAGTTCTTTGGACTTTGGTGGACGCATTGCTTCAACAAAACTAGGGCGATTACCCTTCTTAGTATTAGCAAGCAAAGTAAATTGACTAACGCTCAAAATTTCACCATGTACATCTTTTAAAGACAAGTTAGTTTTACCATCTTCATCTTCAAAAATACGCATTTTGGCAACCTTATCGGCTGCCTTTTTGACTACGGGAAGTTCATCCCCTTCTTTAATACCAACTAGTAGCAAAAATCCTTTGCCAATCTTGCCAACTGTCTCGCCAGCAATATCGACTTGCGCATGATTGACTCTTTGAATTACAACTCGCATTAATTATCTGACCTCTTTGTTTCATAAACATCTGGAATATCACGCAATTTGCTCAAGATTTCATCAAGCTGGTTAGCATTCTTAACCGCAACTGTGACATAAATATGAGCAATATTGTCTTCGTTAACCTTACCAGAAATATTATTGATGTTCTTGGTAAGTGAGTTCAACTTGTTAATGACGTCGCTAAGCAAGTTTGAACGGTTGTAGCCAAAGATTTCGATGTTGGCATTGAATGATTGAACACTGTTTTCTTCAACATTCTCCCATTCAACATCAATCAAACGCCCTTGTTCTTCAGCTTCCTTGGTAATGTTGCGGCAATCGGTACGGTGAATAGTAACACCACGGCCCTTAGTAACATAACCGATAATCTTATCACCAGGAACTGGGTTACAGCACTTAGCCAAGTGAAGCATTAAGTCACTGACGCCTTGAATCATGACGCCATTCTTATGCTTAACCTTCATGACAGAATTTGAATTCTTCTTTGGCTGCTCTTCTTGAACAGATTGCTGACCAGAATTCAAAATCTTCTCTTCGAGTTCCTTTTGCTTTTGTTTCTCGTCTTCACGACGCAAGTCAACGGTCAAACGGTTAACAACGGCTTGAGCTGACAAATCGCCAAAACCAACTGCGGCATACAATTCTTCTTCAGTATGGTAATTGAAGTGGTCCAATAATCTTTCAATGTGCTCTTTATCCATGAAGTCTTTAGGAGCAAGTCCTTCTTCACGAATCATATTGGCTACCATTTGTTCACCGTGAGTGATGCTTTCTTCACGGTCTTGTCCTCTGAAGTAGCGACGAATCTTGTTGCGTGCTCTTGAGGTCTTAACCATGTCGGCCCAGTCACGAGATGGTGTGGCATTAGTTTGCGTCATAATTTCAATGACGTCACCATTTCTCAACTTGTAGTCAAGTGGCACCAACTTATTGTTAACCTTGGCACCAACTGCATGACTTCCTACTTGGGTATGAATTGCGTACGCAAAGTCCAAAGTTACAGAGCCCTTTGGCAATTCGTAAACTTCGCCCTTTGGCGTGAAGACGTAAACACGGTCAGAGAAGATATCACTCTTAACTGACTTCATAAATTCGCCGGCGTCCTTGGTTTCATCCTTCAATTCAAGGATTTCACGAACCATGTCTAGCTTTTCACCTGATGAAGTAGCTTCAACCCCATTGAAGTTGCCACGCTTATATGCCCAGTGGGCAGCAACACCGTATTCAGCAACTTGGTGCATAGCTTCAGTTCTGATTTGAATTTCAAGTGGACGACCGCCGGGTCCAATGATGGTAGTGTGAAGTGATTGATAGCCGTTTACCTTTGGCATAGCAATGTAGTCCTTGAAACGTCCTGGCATTGGCTTCCATTCGGTATGAACGGCACCCAAAACTGCGTAACAATCACGGACATTTTTAACAATTACACGAACAGCCAGCAAGTCATAGATTTCATCGAAGTCCTTGTGCTTATTCACCATCTTCTTGTAGATGGAGTAAATATGCTTTGGACGACCGTAAATTTCGTACTTGATGCCTAATTCATCTAAAGTTTTCTTAAGCGTTTTGATCGTATCAGCAATGTACTTTTCACGTTGACTTCTCTTAACATCCATCAAGTTAACAATACGGTAGTAAGCTTCAGGATTTAAGTAGTGGAAACTCATATCTTCCAGCTCCCACTTGATCGTCCCGATACCTAAACGATCGGCCAGCGGAGCATAAATATCCATGGTTTCTGAAGCAATTCTGCGTTGTTTGTCTGGACGCAGGTGCTGCAATGTGTGCATGTTGTGCAAGCGGTCAGCCAATTTAACCATGATTACCCGCAGGTCCTTAGCCATCGCAATCAACATTTTACGGTGATTTTCAGCCAAAAATTCTTGGTGTGACTTATATTCGTACTTGTTTAACTTGGTTACGCCATCAACAATAAAAGCAACGTCTTCGCCAAATTTTTCTTTCAATTCATCATTGGTTACTGGCGTGTCTTCAACAGTATCGTGCAAAAATCCTGCAGCCACTGTATCTGGATCAAGGCCTAAGGTTGCAAGCGTTCCGGCAACTTGTGTAGGGTGAATAATATAAGGTTGGCCAGATGCCCTTTTTTGTCCAGCATGAGCTTTATTGGCAAACTCATATGCTTTCTCTACAAAAGCTACTTGCTTATCATTCATATATTTTTTGCAGGCATCAATTACCTGATCATGAGTCATTTCAACATATTTGGACATTAAGGTCATCCCCTCTAACGGTAAATATTTTTATTCAGTAGTCCGAAGAGTTCGATTATTAGATAAATCAAACCAAACATTAAATTATACAGAGCAAATTTTGGCAAAATCGCTAAATCGAACACGACTGGCATCAATATTAACCACCATCTGCTTAAGTTCAAACGACTGATTAAACTGCCTAAATGATAGGCAATCACGCCATTAATGATGAAAAACAGCAAACCAACTCTAAAAACTATTGGCAAACGGCATATACTGAAAATGTATGGCAAAATTGCCACCAAAATACTCCACCAGACAAGCGGCATCCATGCATGGGCATTTAACTTCTTGATTACTGAAATTTCTTTTATCTTATCCCCAATTTTTTTCATTAAAAATTTGTGCCTCTCATCAAAGTTTAATTTAATTGATAATATTTTACCACGTTTATTTTTCTTTTCTAGTAATAGCTAACCCAATCCAGCGACCTTGTCTCATGGTCAAGTCAATTTTAAAACCATTCTCATCTAAGGCTTTTTCAATCTTAGGCAATTGTAAGTAATCAATACCTGAGAAGATGATTTGACCACCATCATTTAAGTGAGCATCCATTTGTGGAATTAAGTCGAGCAAGATTTCAGCTAAAATGTTAGCTACAATAATATCGAATTTACCCTTAACATCAGCAAGCAAACTAGTCTTTTGTACGCGAATGTTGGTTAAATCATTCAAAGCTGAGTTTTGTTTAGCTGCAGTCATTGATTCATCTGAAATATCGGTAGCTAAAACATCGGTTGCGCCAAGCTTGGAAGCAGCAATAGCCAAAATACCAGAACCAGTACCTACATCAACTACGCTCATTGGCTTAATCATGGCACGTTCAAGTCCCATCATAGCTAGTTGCGTAGTTTTGTGGTTACCTGTACCAAAGGCAAGACCTGGATCAAGCTTGATCAATTGTTGATCGCTAAAGGCAGGCTTGTAGTCTTCCCATTCAGGTACAATAGCCAAGTGTCTTGAAAAGTCGATTACGTGGTAATACTTTTGCCAAGCAGTGTTCCAGTCTTGATCCTTGATATAAGAAGTAGTGATCTTACCTTCACCGATGTTTAAGCCATAACCTGCAAGTTCCTTGAGCTTAGCTTGGAATTTCCTAACAAGTTCATCTTTATCAGCTTCTTCATCAAAGTAGGCATAGAAATAGGTGTCCTTAGGCAAATCTTTGATGTCGTCCATCTCAACGACAGTCGAATCATGAAGCCAACCGGCTTGTTCAAAATCGCTGCGCTTTCTTGATTCAATGCCGAGTGCATTTAAGTCGTCTTGAGCATAAACGCCTAAAGCATCTTCTACTTCATGACTTGTGTCAATTTTAATAATAAGTAACTTCATTAATATATAAACTCCTTTGGGATTTTCTTTGAGCAATGCTATCATGGTTAAAGGTGATAAATATGTCAAAGAAGAAAAATAAAAAGAATAAACTTGAGAAAACATTAGTCGAAAAAATATTAGACCAACATAAGGTCAAGTATCGTCAAGCCGAATTTGCGGTCACCAAAGATAAAGGTGGAGTTGCGCAAATGGACACCTCTATTCTAAGGGACAAAGAGCAATTCGTCTACAAGACCTTGGTATGTGAAGGAAATAAAACCGGCCCACTTGTCGGAGTTGTACCAGTTACTGAACATTTAAGCATGAAAAAACTTGCTAAGGTTTCTGGAAATAAGAAATGTGAAATGCTTCCTTTAAAGAAACTAGAAAAGACAACGGGTTACGTTCACGGTGCTAATACTCCTATTGGTATTCACTTTACGCACCACTTCCCTATCTATCTAGATAACACAATGAAGGAAACAGACGAAGTTGGTGTTTCAAGTGGCAAACTTGGACGCAGTGTTTTCTTAAATCCAGAAGACTTGGCCAAAGTTACAGAAGCTAAGTTTGCTGATCTGCTTGAATAAAAACGCTTACAATTTATTCAGCCATTGGACGATTTTTATGTTACACTTAATTTATACCACATTTATAGAAGTAACATATATAGAGGAAGATGACTGAAATGAATATTTTATTGGGTATCATTGGTTTTACAGTTGCAATGATTGCCACTTTCGTGGTAACCGCATTAGCAATCGCAAAATAAACAACGACTAAAATAATATTTATATTTAAAAAGGAGTAATTTTATATTGCTCCTTTTTTATGTACTTATATAAAATTGCTGTTATTTTATATTATTAAATGAAATCCCTACCAATCTGTAATCATAGCTATAGCTATGCCCATATACTTCTATAAGATTTTTTGTATTTTTTGTGTAACTTTGTTATTTAAGAATGTTATTGTAAAGGTGTTATAAAAAATCTTAATTCCCAAGAAAGGTTTAAATATTATGGAACATAAAAATGATTTAGATTTTAATGCCAAACTTTACGGTAAAAAATTTGGTTTTCGTAAATTGTCAGCTGGCCTAGCTGCAGTAGTACTTATTACTACATTTTTCTTAAGCAATAGTCACCTTGTTCACGCAGACGAAAATAATGCATCTCAGCAAACTACTGAAGTTAAAGAAAATGCTCAAACAGTAGATTCCGATCAACAAAATATTTATAGTTACTTAACTACTCATCCAGATGAACAAACAGCTTTTGAGGATTATCTAAAAGCTCATTCAAATTCATCTGGCTTCTCTGTTGATCAATCAAGTGACGGTTCTTTTCATTTTCCTTCTAATGGTCAAAATGACACTTCTTATAGTAGACACGCCTACTTCATTCAAGTTGACGCCGCGGTTGAAAATCCCAGAAATTCACCAGTAATGAACTCGCTGCATCTGCGCAATTTCAATCGCTGAAGGAGTAAGATTTTCTTGACTAGTAATAAAATAATGCATTTCTCTTTCCTCATTTAGCAAAAAAGGACGAGCCACATGGTTCGTCCTTAAATATTAATCTGCATGTCTCCACTTCTTGTCAGTCAAGATACGAGCAGCAAGAAGTCCTAAAGGCAAAGCAATCACGATCATTAATGCTTCAGTAATCCAGAAGGCACCAATGTTAATGTTGGTAATCCCAAAATTGAATACTGCACGATACATGTATAGTCCTGGAACCATAATTACGATTGATGGAACCGTAATCGCAATTCTTGGAAAACCAACCTTTTGTCGTACAACACTTGCCAAAAGTCCAGCCAGTAGCGCACCGATAAAGGCTGCCAAAGCTGGAGCCATGTAAGCGTAGTCGACTAAACTCAAACGAAGCGTATTAGCCATCGCACCAATAATCGCTGCTGTTGCCGCCATATTTGGTCGACTGTTGAACATAATCGAGAAGCCGAATACCCCACAAAAGCTGGCAATCAAACGCAAGAATGTTAACATGCCTGGATCGATCTTAAGCTTAAGCATAGAACCTGGATGGAGATTCAAAACAGTAGCTACCGCCCAACCAGCCATGGTCGCAATCGTAATGATCAAAATTGCATAAGTAAGTCGTTCAAGTCCTGAACGCATATCCAGTTTGGACATGTCGAGTCCTGACGTAATGAATGGGAATCCCGGAATAACAAACAGCATGGCGCCAATATAACCATAGGCATGGTGGTGATCCAAGTGAAAGAGTAGCGTACCTAAATTGAAGCAGGCAAAGTAAACTACGCAGGCTACCGCAACTGCAACTGCAATTTTGGCTACCAAAGTGATTTTCCGTTTACCCATAAGTGAACGGACATAGTTACCGACTCCCGCGCCAAAAAAGGCACAAATAACTTCTGGCAAGCCGCCACCTAACAAGAAAATAAATCCAGCACAAGCAAGACCAGAACTTAACCCAGCAATCACAGAAGAATAAGCCGACTTTTGATTTGCAATTTCACGCAAACGTTTATGAATTTGACCAATAGTCCATTGTCCATCACCAGCTTCGAATTGGCGGACAAATTTCTCCAACTCATTCAACTTGGTCATATTTACACCAGTAGCTGGCAAAGACAAGGTTTGCGAGTATGATTCATTATCAACGTCAAAGCAAGTATATTCAATCGATACCAAACCAATATCCGTTGAACAAGTGATGCCGAGCGTTCTTGCGATTGTGTCCATTGAATCACGCACACGCCAAGCTCCTGTACCGCAGCTTAAAAGCATGATGCCAACTCTACCTACAATCGAAGCTTTTTCAACTAGGGTTGCATCTTGGGCCAGTGTATCATCATCACTCTTGAAGAACTCTTCCCATAGAATTTTCATATGGTGCTTTTCAGATAAATGATGTTCTTGTTCCTTTTCATTCATTGGTATGATTACTTTCCTCTATCCTTGATTTTTAGCAAAATTATAGCTCTTTTATTCTACCACAGGATTTTTATCAAGTCCGGCATAAAATTTTATATTTTTAAAAATAAGTACTCCTTTTTTATTACTTTAAACTTATAATATTTTTTAGAGAGTAAGACAAATAGACATAAAGGAAGAAATTTAAAGTGGCACAATTAACAGATGAACAATTAGCCGATATTGCTCATGATTTTTATTTAAGCAAATTAAACATTGGCGAGATTTCACAAAAATACAATTTATCACGCTACTTAATTACTAAGGCGCTGGATGATGCCGAAATGCGCGGTATTGTTAAAATTCAAATTACCCAAGGCGTCAAACGCAATCAGTTATTAGAGCGCGAATTTCAGAAGAAATTTGGTTTAAAAGAAGTCTTCATCTTGCACTGCTATGAAGATAAGGAAGACGATGGCGAAGCAGTAATCAACTTTGCCTCTAAGCAAATTGAAAACTACTTGCAAAATACTAAAATTGCCGGTGTCAGCTGGGGTTCAACTATGCGCGGAGTAATCAATGATTTTTCTGAAGAAACCTTAACTAAGCTTTACTTTGTTCAACTGTTGGGTCAACCAATTAACGCTAACCGTCGTAAGAATCCTTTGGCTCAAGAAGCCGCTGACAGTTTGCATGCACATAGTTTGAATCTGCCTGCACCACTATATGTCATTAATCCTAAGATCATTCCTATTTTAAGAACTGAACCATACTTCAAGATAATTGAAAACTGCTACCATGATCTTGAATTGTTGTTTACTGGCTTAGGAAACTTTGATTCTTTCAGAACTAACCAATTCTTACTTACTAACTACGGACCAAAATTATTTAAAGATATCCCTCAAGATAAAGTGGCAGGCATGATAATGGGCCGTCCTTACGATATCAATGGCAACTTCTTTCCTTACATTGAAAAGCATATCTGTGGTATTTCAATGAAGGATATCATGAAAACACCAATTCGTTTTTGCGTTGTAAGCAATCGCTTTAAGTCAGAGGCCTTGCTTGGAGCACTTCGTAGCGGTATTATCACTCACTTGGTAATCAACGATGCTATCGCAGAGCGAGTACTGCAACATGAAGACTAATTTTTGGAGGAAAAAATGAAAAAAACTAAATTCGACCTATGGATCGGGGCCATTAACCTGTTTAACTGCCTCTTATTCATCGCTTCATGGTTCGCTATTTTCGGCGCAAGTTTCACCACTAGAATGGCGATGTTCTACTACCTATTTGCTTGGGCCGGCGTAATTATTAATGCTATTGCCGTTGTTCAAGCACATAATTTAAAAATTTCCATGATTGGACCAATATTAGGCGTGGTTGGTAATGCTCTTTATGGCTTTACCGCTGTCCTGGCTTTGCCTGCCGTAATCATCAATATTATTTCTGCTTTCTTTATTTTTATGCAACACGATAATAAGAAAAAAGCTTAAAAAATACCGCAACAAAAGTTGCGGCTTTTCTTAAGTTTTTTATTGTAAGCGGTTTACAATGACGGTGAGGTGATATATAAGGAGTTTTGAACTGAATTTTGTATTCCAGATGTAGAAAGCATGATGAACTTAGGTGAGACTGTTGCTAATTTTGATTTAAATGGGCAAAAGCCGGATGATGTTAATGTAGAAAGGATCCCTGCTAATGATTAATGATGTCAGAAGAAAACTGAAGATAAAAATACATCCCTGAACTACTAAAACTGGAGTTTAGGGATGTATTTTTAGCCTAAATATGAAATCGCTACTTGTAATTGTGCTAATTTTATCGCAGCTTGAGCAACATTTTTGCGATCAACATCGACATAAATTTCAAAGTGCTCATCGTCAAATTGATAACCTGATCCTAAAGCAATTTCTCTTGCCGTATCATTTAGTTCTCCGTCTTCATCATTAGGGTCAAGCTTGAATAAAATCCGACCGCCGTCACTAACACGACAATGATCTTCTGCTTCGTCTACCCATACATAAACCGTATCACCATAAGCATCAATCATCATTGTGGCAATTTGCATCGTATGATCATCTACCCAAATAACATTGGTATTTGCAGCTACATAATCACCGATTTCTCTGCTTAATGCCTTTGTCTCTTCTTGTTTCATTTTTCACCTCGTCTTGATCTGAGCTAACTTGTAGCCTGAATCCTTAAACAGCTTGAATTTATTCTTCAAACCACTAGTTACATAAACTTTCTTATCCTTAGTGATAAAAATTGCGTTGGTACCCCTCTTTTGTTCAATGTACTGGTAGCCTTTTTCCAGTCCTTTATCAAAGGTAGCAGTTGAAAGTGCATCCCCATCAACCAAATTCTTGGTCACAATAGAAACGCCCATCAAATTATTTTGGAAAGGATAACCAGTCTTAGGATCCATCAAATGACTATAAACGGTCTTGCCGACCTTCAAGTAACGTTCATAAATACCTGAGGTAACAATTGTCTTATTCATTTCTGGGATAGAACCAATAGCGGTACCACGACTCTTCTTAGGATCCTGAATACCGACCGTCCAATTACTGTGGTTAGTTGGTGAAGGACCTAATACATATACATTACCACCTAGATCAATAATTGCACTTGTTACACCATCTTTAACCAAAACTTTTTTAACTTGGTCGGTAATATAGCCCTTGGCAATTCCGCTTAGGTCTAGTTTCATATTCTTTTTAGTTAAATAAACGGTGCATTTTGCATCATTGAACTTAACATTACGATAGTTAACTAGTGGCAAGCGAGCATCAATTTGCTTTTACGTTGGCTTATGGGCATCTGGAAAACCGATCCGCCATAAACTAGTAATTGGCCCAATTGCCATGTCAAAGGATTCATCCGAATTTTGACTGTAGTAATATGCTTTCTTGCATAAATCATAAACATCAGCGGAAACTTTGACCGGCTTCAGCAATAATCTTATCAACTTCACTGCCCTTTTGGTTAATAGTGATCTCATCGGCTAGCTTTTTAATACGATCCAAACCATCATCTAGCGCTGCACTCTTATTCTTGTTATTAACCTTGATCGTACAAACAGTACCCATCAAAAATTGCGTATCTTCAGTCGGCTTAGTGGTTAGGTTAATTGTACTTTTTTTAGTAATTCCTGCAATAGCTTGGAAGACAACCCAAACAATGTAGAAGTAAAATACATAAACTAAGCCAGCGATATTGAGTTGCTTCGAAGCAAACCAGTACCATTGGTTGTCTTGTGAACTATAAATCCAGTATAAAATACCCAATGCAATTAAGCCTAAAGCATTGATAATGGCAAAGATCCATAAGTTGCCGTTCTCATGCTTTGCTAGGTAGATTAATGACCAAACTAATGACCAAGCACATGCTGCAACTACAACACACCAATAAAACACCGTTGCGAACATTCTTCTAACCCTTTTTCATTCATATAGTTCTGTTTTAACACAATGTGAAAAGTGTAACTTATTTTATTATAAATTATTCTAAAATATTCAAATTAAATAACTTTTATGTGAATAATCTGAAAAAGCATCCCGCCTTGACAGTAACCGCTTTCTAATTATACCTTTTAACTATACTAATTTTTTGGAGAAATTTATGAAAACTAGAGGCTTATCAGTTAAAAACGTTGTAGCGATCGGAATTGGTTCGGCTATCTATGTCATTTTAGCCCGTTTTACTTCAATTCCTACGCCTATTCCTAACACCAATATTGAGCTCGTCTTCCCTTTTCTTGCCCTACTTGCGGCAATCTATGGCGCTAAAGTTGGCTTTGCAGTAGGTTTTATTGGTCATGCTTTATCTGACTTTATTATGTATGGACAAACTTGGTGGAGCTGGGTTCTAGCCACAGGAATCTTCGGTTTGATAATTGGGCTTTCCAGAAAGCCATTGGATCTTAAAAACGGCATTTTTGGTTTTAAACAAATTATTTTCTTTAATATCGTGCAAATTCTGGCTAACGCTATCGCCTGGATTGCTGTTGCACCAGTCGGCGATATTCTGATTTACAGTGAACCTGCCAATAAGGTATTCGTGCAGGGCATCAGTGCAACGATCTCTAACGGAATTACTATCATGATTGTGGGTACACTGCTACTTAAAGCATACGCGGGAACCAAAATCAAAAAAGGCAGTTTGCGCAAAGAAGATTAGAAAGGCGTTTTATGACCCAACCAATTATCTCATTCAAGAATTTTACATTTAAATATGATAGTCAGGCATTTCCAACGCTGAAAAATATTAACTTAGATATTAATAAAGGCGAAAAGATTCTCATTGCCGGACCATCAGGTAGTGGTAAATCAACGATTGGTCGCTGTCTTAACGGCTTGATTCCTAATATCGATACAGGTGATATCGAAGGTGAATGCCTGGTTGACGGTAAAAATATCCAGAATACTAATTTATTCGATTTATCTTTTACTACTTCAACTATTTTACAAGATACTGACAGTCAGTTTATTGGATTAACCGTTGGGGAGGACATTGCTTTTGCTTTGGAAAATGACTGCAAGCCGCAAAACAAGATTCGTCAAACGGTACATCGCTGGGCTGATGAGCTTAATATTTCGCACTTATTAAAACAATCACCCCAGAATTTATCAGGCGGGCAAAAACAAATTGTGGCTTTAGCAGGTGTCTTAATTGATGAATCACCTATTCTGCTTTTTGATGAGCCATTAGCCAACCTGGATCCTGCTTCTGGCGTTAAAACAATGGCCTTAATTGATCAAATTCAAAAGGAATTAAATGCCACGGTAATCATCATCGAACACCGCGTTGAAGAAGTGATGCGTCAATCACTTGATCGTATTATTTTAATTAATGATGGTGAAATCGTTGCTGATAAAAAGCCGAATGATCTTTTACACGAAAACAGATTAGAAGACATTGGCGTTAGAAGTCCGCTTTATTTAAAGGCGTTGGAAAAAGCCAATATTAATATTGCCAACATCCCTGACTTAACTTCCGTCGCAGCTTTGCCCGATGAACCCGAAATCGCTCATCAATTGCAAGACTGGGTTAATCACAGCATACTGGAAGGTGAAAAAAAAGAGACTACTCCTTTGCTTGAATTAAAAGGCGTTGGTCACCGCTACAACAAATTGCAGGTTAATCCATTGCACGATGTCACAGCTACCATCAACAAAGGCGACTTTGTTTCAATCGTTGGTCAAAATGGTGCTGGTAAAACTACCCTTTGCCGTATTATCTGTGGCTTCATCTCAAACGAAGGACGCGTTCTTTTTAACGGTGATGACTTAGCCTCACTCTCAATCAAAGAACGTTCAGAAAAAATTGGCTACGTCATGCAAGATCCTAATCAAATGATCTCCCAAAAGATGATCTTTGACGAAGTCGCATTGGGTTTACGTTTGCGCAACTATAATAAGGAAGCAATCACAGAAAAAGTCTATCATGCGCTAAAGATTTGTGGCCTCTACCCTTACCGTAACTGGCCTATTTCTGCTTTAAGTTTCGGTCAAAAAAAGCGTGTGACAATTGCTGCAATTCTGGTGCTTGAACCTGATCTGCTTATCTTGGATGAACCAACTGCAGGACAAGATTGGAAGACTTACACTGAGATCATGAGCTTCTTAAATCAACTTAATGAGCAAGGCAAAACGATCATGATTATCACTCACGACATGTACCTCATGATGGAATACACCAATCGCTCACTTGCTTTTGCGGATGGTGAATTAATTGCAGATACTCTGCCAATCAAGCTTTTAACTGAAAAGAGCTTAATCAGAAAGGCAGCTTTAAAGCGAACCAGCTTATATGATTTAGCTAAAAAATATCAGTTAAGGGATCCTGACGCATTCGTTCGCTCATACATCAATTCAGAAAGGAACAAGTAATATGCATGATGAAAGTCAAATACTAGGCTATCAACCAGGGAGTGGTTTTATCTATCAGCTAAATGCCACGACCAAGTTAGTTTTCATGTTGCTAGTTTCGGCAGCTTGTATGATTACTTACGATACCCGTTTTCTAGTTGCGATTGGTATTCTCTCGATCTATCTTTTTAAGGAAGCAAACATCAAATGGCGCCAAATTTCTTTTATCGTTAAATTTATCGTTGCTTTCATGATTTTGAATTTGCTCTTTGTTTACCTTTTCCAACCAACTTATGGTGAAAATATCTATCATTCAAAGAGTATCTTGATTCATGCTGGTTACTTTACATTGACCATTCAAGAAGTTTTCTACCTATTTAATTTATTCTTGAAATACGTCTGCTCAATTCCAGTCGTGCTGCTTTTCTTGCTCACAACGAATCCAAGTCAATTTGCGGCAAGTTTAAATCGCATCGGTATCAGCTATAAGATTTCTTATGCCGTAGCATTGGCATTGCGCTACATCCCTGATATTCAAAATTCTTATTGGTCCATCTCGGCCGCACAACAGGCACGTGGTGTTGAACTATCTAAGAAAGCTAAATTATCTAAACGAATCAAGGGCACATTAAACATTGTCATGCCACTAATCTTCACTAGTTTGGATCGAATCGATACAATCAGTACGGCAATGCAACTCAGACGATTTGGTTCCAAGAAAAAGCGTACTTGGTATGTTGCAGAATCATTTAAAAAAGATGATTTTTGGGTAATGGGATTAGCCGTTGTACTAGTTTTACTTGTCGTACTTCTTTGGCAACTTGATCACGGCCGCTTCTATAATCCATTTGTATAATTAAAAAGGATCGCTATCAATTTAGCGATCCTTTTTATGATGTTTCTTCTTTTTATCGTCGTCTTCTAAGGTAACGATCTCTGGCTTTTTAGGTATTGGCGGTGTAATTACTTCATAATTGCGCAAACGTCGTTCTAGATAATCGTCTAGTTCTTTACCTATATTTTCGTGAACAATTATTGTCATTTAGTCCACCTTCTTTTTTCTAATTATACATCTAAAAGTGCAGATTAAATAAGGTGATCACTAGATATGTCATACCGCTGGCAATTACGGGGCCAGCTGCCACGCCTTTGAAGACCACCACACCGATGATCGTACCGAGCACTAAGGCAACGGTCACTTGTGGTACGGCGGCTAATTGGTCAACGCCATATCTAGATAAAATAGCGACTAAGATACCTGCTAAAACTGCGATCCATCCTGCTGGTGTTTTAAAAGTTTTGATTAGGTCTTTAAAACCAATCTGTCCGGTAGCAATAGGGATTAAGATTGCGACTGAGATGACAGTCACGCCCCAGTTGATTCCTTTTGCTTGAATTGTTGGCAGCCATTTACTGGTAAAAGGTAGTAATTTGAATAGCATCACAACCCCTGTCGCAATAATCAATGACATATTTTTTCCAACTAATGCTACTACTAAAATTAAGGCTAAAAATAGCCAACTCTCCATCTACTTTTCCCCCTCAAAAATACTTATTTTCTTACTTTAACAAAAAATTGTTTTCAAGACAAAATAAGTGAAATCTAATTCCAAATATGCAATAATAAAAATACGCAAGGAATGAATATTGTATACGCAAATATAGTCCACGGAAACGTGGACTTTTTTGTTTGTAAAAGAAAAAGCCCGATTGCTCGGACTTTTTGGGACATAAGTTTATTAAGGATTAATTTATTCTTTCTTGGCTTGATCGAAGAAGCCGATCATTATTGATACAGCGCCTAAGACCAAACCAAGTAAAGTAACATGATTTTGCTTTTGTCCAGTTTGTGGAAGTGTAGTTGCCACCTTTTTATTTACTTTTTTAACTTGAGGAGTGACTACCTTTTTTACTGAGATATGTTTGATAACTGGTTTATCCACCTTAACTGCGGTTGTAGCAGTCTTGGCTTTTTTAACTGTTTTTGTCTTTTTATCGGTCAGTACTGCTTTGCCAAAATGGCGTTTTGCTTGAGGTTGAAAGAATACTTCCTCATTATTGTTGGTCGCTGGAGCTTGGCTAACTGTACCTGCATCAGGTAAATGAGTTTTGACTTGGGGTTCACCAAATTGAGGTGTTTCCGGCTCGTCTGAATCTTTAGAGCTGGTGGGAAGAAGTTAGGTTGTTCAGGATCAGAATTTGGTGTTGGTTTAGGTTGGAGCTCTGGTTCAGGTTCTGGTTGGGGATTAGGAACAACTGGATAAGCTGGCATCATCCAATCCCAACGGTGATTTTCACTACCAATAGTAACTTCTTTAGCTACTATGTTACCATCTACATTAAATCCAGTATCAAATACAGCATTTGGAGCTAAAATACTTCCCATGAAATGACCATTAGCAATTTTCAATTCTTGTAAATTGCTACCAAAATTCCATAAAATACGATTGGAATATTTATGATATTCTTATGAATCGATTTTTTCATTACCATAATATAAATCCATATTGGCAGCAGACGATAATGAAGTCAGATTTTCATTTTTTCCAACATTAATAATAATCAATGGAGATTCTTTAGTATCTGTTAGGCCATGAAATGTTATTGTACCGGAAGTCAATGTTTATGACCTAGCGTGAACGGATTAGCATTCATCACAATCGCAGCTATCTTCTTATTAGCTTGATCGTCAATCTTGGGCAAGTCATGCAAGTAGTCTTGGATATCAGGCGTACCATTTTCAAGAAAGGCTGCCTCGTCAGTTTTCGCCAAGAGATTGAAGTGCAAGTGTTCAAAGCTTGCCGCATACTTTGCTTTCGTAAAAAAAAGGAATGGAAAGTCTTTTCTTGGGTTAGGTAATTCATCAAATTGGTGACTACCTTGTTCAAGCATTATTGTTTTTAACACCGATATACTTCAAAACATTGCCACTAACACTACCAGTTCCCACTTTTTTCTAGTCGAGGAGTCGTTTAAAAATAAATCAACGACTTTGTCCATAAACATGCCACCTTACTAAGCATTAATAACAAGTAATTATTTTCACAAATTCAGTGTACTCCCAAATTTTAATTATTTTAATTTAATCACTAAATTTTTAATTTTTCAAAAAATCAGCGATGATCTCATGTGTTTTTTCAGGTTGTTCTGCCTGTGGTAAGTGACCACATTCAGGAATTAGAGCAGTTTCTACCTGATCATTTAAGAATTTAACCGCCTTAATGAAATCAGGATTGAAATATGGCGATTTAGCCCCAGCAATTACAAGAAGTGGCACAGGCATATCCATGACCACGTCGCGCCAATCTTGCTCAGCATGTTCAACTAAGCATTTATAGTTTTCTTCCGGATCATAAGGAAATTCTTGATATTCCTTCTTAGCTGCTTCAAACATTTCGTCATCAATATGGTGATAAAAAGCCTTGCCAAAATCTAGCTTTAACATTTCAGGATAGTTATCCCAATTTAGATCTTTAAAACCATACTTCCAATTCTTGTCGGCGATCATCTTTGGTGATTGATCCAAGTCAACCATTGCCTTGAGTCTACCCTTGCCATAGATGGATAAATAAGCCCAGATGTTGGCGGCACCCATGGAGTTGCCAATTGCAACAACATCATGCAAGTCTAGTTTAACTAGTAATTCTTCTAGATCTGCGGCATGACGACTAATGCGTTGTCCGCGATAAGTACGTTCAGATTTTCCTTGGTTTCTTGGATCCAGCATAATGAAGCGATAATCCTTCTTAAATAAGTTAATTAAATCGCGCCACATCTGACTAGAACCACCGATTCCTGGGATTCCGAGCAAAACTGGCTTATCTTTTTCACCAGTATCACTGTAATGTAAAGTTACATTATCATTTGTTTTAAATTCCATTTTTCCTTACTTTCTATTACACAAAAAGGCAACCCGGTTCTCCCAGATTGACTTTACTTTTAACAGACACCAATAACTTTCATCCATAAAGTACCAACAATACCAAAGATCAAGATGTAGACGATACCTAAAACAAAGTTCATCTTCCACCATTCATTTTGTTTGACATAGCCCGTCGTAGCCAAAATAGAAGCTGGACCGTTAGCATAGTGCGTGGTTGATGCGTTGATTGCGCCAGTGAATGCCAAAAGCATTAGAAATTGATTCAACTACTAGCCAAGTAACACACCAGTACGAGCACTATTTGATGGAATCAAAGCACCCATAATCAATTCCAAACCAGTAATCGCATAACCGATACCAATTGATTTTTTACAAAAACGTTTAATCATGAGGTATGCGACACGGTTACCTAAACCAGTCTTGCTAATACCGTGAGCCATGATAAAGGCCATCGCAATTAACCGGGCAGCTGAGTTACCGAATGAACTCAAAATACCAGTTTGAACGACAACACCTTTTGAGTTAACCCCGTCTTTAACTGGAGCAATTCCAACCAAGACAGTTACAACCATCCCTAAAAGCGTGGTACTACCAATTGGGAGCGGCTTTGTTATACATCCCACAATAGTCGCTACGAAAATAGCAAACATTTCCCATGCTTGAGGAGTTAATCCACTAGGCCGCCACGGAGTGATCAGCCACAACACAATCCCCATTACTAAAGGCCAAATAAAGCCTTTGTAGTTTACTCTTTCTAGATATTTCATTTTTTCTTCCCCTGCTTAGCTTTAATAAACTAAATTTTAAAAATGAATGTTTTCACATAGTATTATATACTTTTTATTCGAAATTTAAGCATTTTTAAATAAATATCGATTTTTTAGTATTTTATAAAAATATATTAACTTGTGAAATTAATTCATAAATAACTTGTTATTTTTATAAGCAAAAGAAAAAAGCTTAGTAAAAACTAGGCTTTGAGCTATTAACCAATGTTGTCCCATGGCTTTAGGTCGATTGCTGGACCTTCTGCCAATTTAACTTGTTCATCAGTCAAAAATTCTTTTCTAACTACGACATCGTAAACATAATCTTCAAACCATGGTTGGCTCATTTCGTAGAAGCCCTTGTGACCATATTTATCGCCCCAAGAGTTTTCAACCTTCCACTTGCGAATGTGGCCGTGATCTTCATCAACGCCGACTAAGGTCATATCGTGAGTAGCAAAGCCTTCGCCAGTCGCTAAACGATCAGCCTTGCTCATCTTGGTATCAACACCAAATAATTTATCGGTTTGGTAAAGTTCGGTATCAAGATAACCAGTCTTTCTTTCCATTTGCTTCAAAACGTCGTTACCAAAGATTACGGCATCCCCAGACTTAAGTTGTGCTACAGCAGCTTGAGCCAAATATTCAATTGGCACATTCAAAAACTTAATTTGATCACCGCCATCAACATTGTCATAAAGTGGCATATGGTAAAGCTTGTTAAATTCGTGGTTAGGACAGTTTGATAAAACTACATAATCATCAAACTTAAAATCCTTGAAATACTTTTGTACGAATTCACGTGGAGTTAAGTCTCTTTCCAAGTGATATTTCTTGTCGTCATCGCGGTATTCCAAGTCAAACTTCTTTGGTGGTTCGCCTAAGGCAACAGATACCATGCGGTAAACTTCATTCAAAAAGTGCTTCTTAGCCTTTTCAAGTTCATCTTGTGAACTGCCTTCACTCACTAATTTACGTAAAGCAATAGCATCTTTTCTTTCCTTACGTGCTAAAGAATCGATCAAACCAGTAGTATTGTTGGAGTTAAAACTTTCAGGCATTGCGTATGAAGGTACAACACCATATTTTTTAACTAGGTTGATGGCCATGCTCCAAAGGCCGCCGTCTTCACCAGCAAAAGCTAACCATGATTGCACTTCGCGGTCGTTAAGTGGCTTATCAGCCAAACGGATCATTGCATTATAAAAGGCATTTGCGCGTTCAATCTTATCCCAGAAAAAGTTATAAGCTTGTGAGAAAGTGAAATCTTTTACTTTGTTTTGCTTGCCAAAGTAATGACGCAAAACATTCAATGTGGCAAATTCCCAGCAACGACCAGAATGCTTTTGGTCAGTTACGCCACCTACATCAAGTTCAGTTGAAAAAACATGGTTTAAACGTTCTGAAACGCGATCGTTAAAGGATGCTTCAAGTAATCCGCTACGACGAGCAGCACGTGAAGCAACTTGATTTTTGCTATTAGTATTGAAATCGGCAGAAAAGTCTGCGATCTCTTGATCAGAAATAACTGTCATATCCTACCTCGTTAGTCTCTAATTTCTTATTAATTCTTTAATCATAATAATACCTTCTTTTGTATTATCTAGCAAGCAAAAAAAGGCGCTCAATGAACGCCTTTTTCTTAATATATCTATATCAATTAAAGTTCAATACCTGATAAAACTTCTTGCATTTTATCAGCTGAGTTGAGCATCTTAGCCTTTTCAGCATCTGAAAGCTTGGTTTCGATTACTTGTTCAATACCTTCACCGTTGATAACAGTTGGAGTACCTAAGTACAAGTCGTGCTTAATGCCATATTCGCCGTTAATTGGTGCTGATAATGGCAAGCAGATTGAACGGTTGTCCAAGATGGCACTAACGATTTGGGTAAGCATCATTGCAACACCATAGAATGTAGCACCCTTGTTAGCGATGATCTTGCCGCCCTTCTTGCGGACGTCAGTTTCAATTTCACTTAAAACATTGTCATTAATTTCTGCATAGTCGCGAAGCGGCTTGCCATCAACAGTTGATTCATCAAAGTTTTCAAAACTAGTATCACCATGTTCACCAAGAACCATTGAGTTAACCTTGGCAACTGGAACATTAAGCTTCTTAGCAAGTTCAACGCGAAGACGCATTGAATCAAGTGAAGTACCAGTACCAATTACACGGCTCTTAGGGAAGCCTGATAACTTTTGAGTTAAAGTAGTTAAGATATCTACTGGGTTTGCGGAAACAACGAATACACCCTTAAATCCTGATTCAACAACGGGTTCTACAATGCTCTTCAAAATCTTAACGTTCTTAGCAACCAAATCAAGTCTAGTTTCACCAGGTTTTCTAGGAACACCAGCAGTAATTACACAAACGTCAGCATCTTTAGCATCACTGTATTCAGCTGGGTGGATGTTGGTTTGACCCATAAACGGAGTGATATCTTCAAGGTCCATTGAGTCACCAACTGGACGATCCTTAGCTACATCGCAAATTGCCAATTCATCAACAGTAGCGTTTTGCAATAAGTCATTTGCAAAAGTTGAACCTACGGCACCATCACCAACAAGAAATACTTTTCTACTCATAAGTTATATTAGTCCTTTCATAAACGTAATTTTCTACATATTCCATTATACACTAAGCGCTTACATTAGACACTATTTATTAATTAATCACGTTAATATTGTGCTTTTCTTAACAAATATATTGAAAAAAAGACAACTCTCATTGTCTCTTTTTCGGTTAGATTTATTTGTGTTCTCTAGCGTATTTAGCCATTTGAATACCAGCTTGGCGACCAAAGATAACCGTTTCAGCAACTGAGTTACCACCAATACGGTTGTTGCCGTGAAGTCCGCCAGAAACTTCACCAGCTGCATAAAGACCTTTAATTACGTTACCGTTGGTATCCAATACTTGAGTTTCGGTGTTAATATGAATTCCGCCCATAGTGTAGTGAATAGCTGGGTGAATGTGAATAGCGTAGTATGGTCCACGGTTTAATTCACGATCCATACCAGTAGTTCTGCCAAATTCCTTATCCTTGTGGTTTTCAACGGCCTTGTTCCACTCATCTACTGTGGCAGCTAAGTTTTCTGGATCAACATCAATTTCCTTAGCTAAGTCAGCCAAAGTGCTGCCCTCCTTAACCAAGCCAATGTGGTCATAAAATTCTACAGCTGCAAAATGAGCACGAACACCTGAATCGAAGACCAAGTATGCACCGTCTTCGTTTAAACCAGTAATCGCACTTGAAACAATTTTACGGGTGTTTAATTCGTTAACAAAACGCTTGCCGGCCTTGTTAACCAAAATAGCACCTTCACCACGTAAACCTTCACCGATTAAGTAAACGTGTGGGTTATCAGTATCTGCAGTTGGGTGAACTTGAATAAAGTTCATTTGCATCAATTGCGCACCAATTTCTTTAGCAAGCTTAATCCCATCGCCAGTAGCACCTGGTTGGTTGGTAGTCTTGTAGTCAACTAAATCTGGACGATACTTCTTGATGATTTCTTTAGAAGCGCCAAAGCCACCAGTAGCAAGCAAAACTGCCTTAGCCTTAATTGTTTTAACGCCTTTATCAGTTTCAACTTCTACGCCGTTAACATTGCCATTCTTGTCTTGCAACAATTTAGTTACTTTAGCACCAGTAAAGATATCTACACCGGCCTTTTTAACTTGGTTAGTTAAACGTGACGTCAAATAAAAGCCAACTGGTTCCATTGAACCTGGACGGTGAGCTCTCTTTACGCTCATCCCACCGGTAATGGTTAAATCAGTCAAACGAACGCCATATTTCATTAACCAGCTAATTGCAATAGCGGAGTGGTTAACAAAGTACTTAAGCATTGCACGGTCGTTTAATAAACCGCCACCTTTTAAAGTTTCTTCGTAAAAGTCACGGTTGTTGTCAATGATTCCTTCATCAAGTTGAACCAATGATTCAGATGCGTTCATACCACTAGAAGCACGACTAGTGTTACCACCAGTTTTACCGTTCTTTTCCAAAATAACAACATTCAAACCAAGTTCACGAGCTTGAAGTGCTGCTGTTAAACCAGTACCACCTGAACCAACAATTATTGCATCATATTTATTTTTTAATTCTTTATTATTTGGCATAATATCCCCTATTATTCTTCTGGAGTGGATTGATCAACATTAGTCATCTTCATGTAATCCATCCATTTATCATATTGTTCTTCTGTAACTTTACCACTCTTTAAGGCAGCTTCCTTCAAGGTAGTGCCTTCTTTATCAGCAGTTTGAGCAATTTTGGCAGCTGCATGATAACCAATATGTGGTGACAATGCGGTAACTGTCATAAGTGAATTTTCAAGCAATTCATCCATACGCTCTTCGTTAACAGTTAAGCCATGTATCATTTTATCAGCAAAACCAGTAATTGTACCAGTCAAAATGTCACATGAATCAAGAAATGCTGCAATGATTACAGTCTTAAAGACATTCATTTCGAAGTTACCTTGGCTTGAAGCAAAAGTAATTGTTGTATCATTACCGAATACCTTAGCAGCAGCCATAGTTACGGCTTCTGCCTGAGTTGGGTTAACCTTACCTGGCATAATGCTTGAACCTGGTTCATTAGCTGGAATATTTAATTCGTGATAACCGGCACGAGGACCTGAAGCAAGCATACGAACATCTTGAGCAATCTTAAACATATCAGCAGCCAAGGTCTTAAGTGCGCCATGAACAACATCAAGACCTGAGTGGTGAGCTAAGCCCCAGAACTTGTTGGTTTTAACCTTGAATTCATGACCATATACTTCTGATAATTTACCAGCAATCTTTTCAGTCATGCCTGGTGCAGCGTTAAGTCCGGTACCTACAGCAGTACCACCGATAGCCAATTCATAAAGAGTTGGCTTCAATTCTTGAATGTATGAAAGATCATGTTTCAATGCGGAAATGTAGCCAGATAATTCTTGACCAAAAGTAAGTGGAGTTGCATCTTGCAAGTGAGTACGACCAACTTTAACAGTCTTCCAGTACTTCTTTTCCTTAACTACTAATTCATCAATCAAATGCTTGATAGCAGGTTCAAGCTTGTCTAAGGCTTCAACAGCAACGATATTCATAGTAGTTGGATAAGTATCATTAGATGATTGACCACGGTTAACATCATCGTTAGGCAAAATACCTAAACCTGGGTGAAGCTTGTTGGCCAAGTTAGCCACTACTTCGTTAACGTTCATGTTACTTTGAGTACCTGAACCAGTTTGAAGTACGTGTAATGGGAAGTCTTTTCTTAAATCTGTATCATTAAGTGCTAAAAGATGATCAATTGCATCTTCAATTGCTTCACCTTTTTCCTTAGGTTCATCCCCAACTTCCACATTTGATTCGGCAGCAGCCTTCTTCAAATGCAAAAAGGCACGGATGATTTGTAAAGGCATTAACTCACCGCTTGGGAAGTTATTGCGACTTCTTTCTGTTTGTGGACCCCACAAAGCATCCTTAGGAATTTTTACAGGACCGATGGTGTCGCTTTCAATACGATAGTTTTCTTCGCTCATTATTTTTCCTCCTTACATAAGCATAAGGTTTTTGTTAGTTTTCAATCACCTTTTATGATACCTGTAAAGGCTTTCTTTTTCAATTAAAGAAAAAAGATCTAGGATAGCCTAGATCTCATCTTAAAAATTTCTACCTATTTTGATGGTTCATCTTTTTAGCAAAGAAGTCACCAACAATTTGTACAATAAAAATCAAAATAATTACTAAGACAGTAGCAACTAAGGTAACGTCATTGTTAAAACGGTTGTAACCATATGAAATAGCTGTGTTACCTAAACCACCGGCACCGATGGCACCAGCCATTGCAGTTAAACCAATCAATGAAATGATGGTTACTGTTGAAACGCGGATTAATTCTGAACGTGATTCACGTAAGTAAACATCAAAAATGATATCTGAAACAGTTGCGCCTAAACTTTGAGCAGCCTCTACTTTACCTGTATCAACACTTTCAAGGGCAACTTGTACCTGACGAGCGTAGAATGGGAAAACACCTAAAGTTAATGGAACTAAGGCTGCCTTCATCCCGATTTGAGTACCAACAATCTTTTGCGTAACAGGTGCAACAAAGGCAAGCAAGATTACAAATGGAATAGCTCTAAAAATTGAAACTATCTTATCGCAAACGTTATACCAGAACTTGTTTGGACGAATACCGTCTTCTTTGGTTACAACAAGCAAAACACCAAAAATAATTCCGAGAATGCCACCGAAGATTGTGGCCCAAAAAGTCATGAATAATGTTTGAAAGATACTAGTTCCCCAGCCAGCGTCTCCGCCCCAGCCGAGTTGTACGACATTTGGACAAACTTTTTCAAACCAACTAATCATCTAAATTCCCCTTTTCATCCAATCTAGTCAAAGTAACGTTTTGCTTCTCCAAGAATTCTCTAGCTTGCTTTTGCTTATCGGCATCCCCTTTAACCAAAACAACCAAAGTACCGATTGCTTCGCCATTTAACAGTTCCACGTTACCATAAAGCATTGAAACCTCTACTCCAATTTGACGGTAAAGTTCAATAATGATGGACTTAGTCACATTGGCAATGCTGTAAACCAGTTGATATACCTCTTCATTTGCTTCTAGCTTGCCAAGGTTCAAGGCCTCTAAAGTTTGAATAGCTTCAAGGCCACCACCAACAAAGCGTTTAGTCAATTCCTTCTTAGGATGCAAGAAGACTTGACGCAAATTGCCTTTTTCAATCATCTTACCGTGTTCCATTACAGCAACCTTATTACAGATCTTCTTAACGGCATCCATTTCGTGGGTGATTAAAACTACAGTCAAACCTAATTGCTTATTGAGTTGTTTCAATAGATCCAAAATTTGTTGTGTATTTTGTGGATCAAGCGCACTAGTAGCTTCATCAGAGATCAAGATATCGGGGTGGTTAGCCAAAGCACGAGCAATAGCTACTCTTTGTTGCTGACCACCTGATAATTCAACTGGATAAAAGTTAGCCTTATCTTTCAAATCAACTAAATCAAGCAATTCTAATGAACGTTTTTCTAATTCTTCATCGGAAAGTTTTGCGTGCTTTAATGCAAAAGCAACATTTTCTAAAACCGTTGTTTCATTTAATAGGTTGAAACCTTGGAAAATCATGCCGATTTTTCGACGTTCTAGTTGCAATTGTTTATTAGAAATAACTTGTTTGCCCTCTTTAACAAAATCGACATCGTTGACCTTGATATTACCCTTGCTAGGATGTTGCAGGAGGTTAATCGTTCTAACCAAGGTTGACTTACCGGCACCAGAGAAGCCGACAACTCCATAAATATCGCCTTTTTCAACGTGCAAAGTTACATCGCTAACTGCTTTGACAACTTTACCCTTTTTTTGAGGAAAATCTACATCAATATGATCTAATTGAATAATGCTCATTCTAACCCCTCCTACTTAATCTTGATATCCCAAGCAGCAATTTGTGAATTACCGTAGTAGTGCTTAGTCATCTTCTTTGTCTTTTCAGTTTGGTAGGCCTTAACCACATCTTTGTAAAGTCGGTTGTTTTCTTGACCCTTCTTAGCACAAATGATGTTGATCCATTGCTTAGAATCTTTGTTAACTGGTTCAACGTAAATAGTTTGCTTATCGCCTAAACCAGCTGGACCAGCATAGTCGTTGTTAACTACTGAAGCATCAACTGAGTTGATTACTCGACCAGTTTGTTCAGCACCAACTTCCTTTAACTTAAGGTTGCGTGGGTTCTTAGTGATATCGGCTACAGTAACAAGTGTCTTGCCCTTTCTTAAACCGATTAAGCCAGCGTTTTTAAGAACAAACAATGCTCTTGATTCATTAGTTGCATCATTTGGAATGGCAATAGTTGCACCATCTGGCAATTGAGACAACTTCTTGTATTTCTTAGAGTACAAACGAATTGGTGCAATATAAGTTTTACCGATTGGAACTACACCACCACCATTTGACTTGTTCCATGCTTTAAGGAAGGCGTAGTGTTGGAAAGCATTCAAATCAACATCGCCAGATTTCAAAGCCTTGTTTGGCTGGTTGTAATCAGTAAAATTCTTTATCTTAATCGTAATACCATATTTATCTTTAGCCGTTTGAGCAACGCTCTTCCAAATAGCTGCATCTTGTTTACTTTGTGAGACAACACCAACTGTTACAGTCTTGGCTTGGGTTTTACTTGGAATTCCTGGTCCAAAACTAAACCAACCAGCAATTAAGATTAAAACCCCGATAATTGTCCAAATAATTGTATTTCTCCGTCTACGCTTACGCATGTAACTCAACTCCTAATAATGAAAATAAAAAAGCATTCATCCTAAAAGGACGAATGCTCGTGTTACCACCTTTAATTCATTTATCACTCACGCGATAAA
This sequence comes from Lactobacillus sp. OTU4228, assembly GCF_001006945.1. Lineage (NCBI taxonomy): Bacteria > Bacillati > Bacillota > Bacilli > Lactobacillales > Lactobacillaceae > Lactobacillus > Lactobacillus sp. OTU4228. The sequence continues at coordinate 109,199 of NZ_CDLD01000014.1, read as the reverse complement.
TCTCATTAGCTATCAAATTAATAGCCTGCACTGTTAACGGGTGCAAATCCGCTGATAGCTAAATATCACTATCAGTCATCGTTCCAAGCCCATATTCGCTAGGGCCTATTTGCTAACTTTCACCACCACGTTAGCTCTCTTTATAAATAGGGAACTAGTTACTCAGCTCTTCAAGATGTTTGATTAATAATTTGTTATAAATAAGTTATCATCACTTTTTAATCTAGTCAACATATTTTTTAATTATTCTTCTGAGTAAGCGGTTTTATTTTATAATGTGGTTATATCTTATAATTTAATAATTGCTAAGGAGAAAGAAATGAAGAAAAATCACTTTCGAAGTTTGGCTCTCTTATTAGTAGCGGCAGTAGGCTTGATTTCCTTTGCCAATACTAATGTCCCATGCAATAACCAAACCGTTTATGCCGTTTCAGATAAATCACTCGCTAATCTGAAATTTCATAAACAAGAAATTGTTACGGTCGACCATAATGAACCGCGCTTCTCTAAAAGTACGTTGTCAAAGAAAAATGGTCCCTGGCAAAAATACAGTAATTTAGATTACTTAAATAGAGCTCAGGCGGCTAATGCCCTTTTGAATAAGAGATTGATGCCCCATAGTCCAAGAGCCGGTTTGACTTGGGATCCAACTGGTTGGCACAACAAACGCATTGCTAGTGGCTGGCTTTACAACCGTTGTCACCTAGTTGGCTATCAATTAACCGGTCAAAATAATAATCCGCGCAATCTAATTACTGGAACACGTGAATTAAACGATCCAGACATGCTCAAGTACGAAAATGAAGTTGCCGATTATTTGAAAGACTCTTCAAGTAATTACGTTCGCTACAGAGTTACACCAATTTTCAAAGGTAATGACTTGTTAGCAAACGGTGTTGAAATGGAAGCTAAATCAATCGGCAGCAATGCTGTTGATTTCAATGTTTATATTTTCAATGAGCAACCTGGCGTAATCTTAAACTACAAAGATGGTACTAGTCGCGTTAAACATGGTTCAAGTACGATTGCTGAACATGTAAAAGCTAGAAGCCATCATGTGACTAAAGCAAGAACCATTCATAACATTAAGCACAAGATTTCTACTGCAAATTACCGTGTAATTGGTAACAAACGCAGCAAGATTTATCATGTTGCCAGTGGTGAAAACTATCATATGAGTTCAGCCAATGCAGTTTACTTCCCTTCAGAAGCTGCTGCTAGACGTGCTGGTTATCGTAAATCATTAAGATAATGAAAAAGAGTTATCTGCTTTTTTAAACAGATAGCTCTTATTTTTTTATTGAACGCTCTTGCGCCCGCGTTGATAAGCTTCATGCAGTTCCGCAAAAGTCATATTCTTACCCTTTTGATCAAAGACAACCAATACTTCTTGCACACCATCCAAAATTCTTGATAACCAGCGGAAAATTGTAGTTGCCGCACAGAACAAGACAAATAGAATGAACATTGCCTTATCAGAAATCATGGTCAGTGAGAACAGATTGTGTAAGAAGATAATCGCTAAAACTAACCCAGCGAATGATCCAATCATTACGCATAAACGGAATTTATTTAATGGAGCTGAAATGTGGTAAAGTACCATCATTCCCACTGCCACCAATAAAAGTGTTGCCGTTGTACCTACATCATTATGATCAAGCGATATATAGCCGCCTGCAACCACCAAAATACTTACCGCCAGCATATCGGTTACCCCACCAGGGATTGCTCTTGCCAAAATATTGGGAATAAATTGTCCGCGAATTCTATTGTGATTACTTTCTAGAGCCAACAAGAATGATGGCAAGCCAATGGTGAAGGCAGAAATCAAGGTAATCTGTGATGGCTGTAATGGATAATCAATAACCATTACGAGTGAGAAGATAGCCATCAAAAATGAGAAGATATTCTTTACCAAGAACAAACTGGCTGAACGCTGAATGTTATTAACTACGCGCCGACCTTCATTTACCACCTTAGGCATTCTAGCAAAATTTGAATCAAGCAATACTACTTGAGAGGCTTGAACAGCCGCACTGTTACCGGATGCCATCGCAATTGAACAGTCTGCTTTCTTCATTGCCAAAATATCGTTAACACCATCACCAGTCATAGCAACGGTATTGCCTAAGTTTTGCAAAGCATTAACAAACTTACGCTTTTGTTCTGGCTTAACTCGACCAAAGACACTGTAGTTCTTCACTGCATCTTCATAACCATCATCAGGTATTTCCTGTGCATCAATATATTTATCAGAATTTTTAATACCAGCTTGCTTAGCAACTCTTGAGACAGTTACAGGGTTATCACCTGAGATAACCTTAATTTCTACACCCTGTTTAGCAAAGTATTCAAAGGTTGCTTTAGCTTCTTTTCTTATTGGGTTAGACAAGAGAATATAGCCGTAAACTTCAACTGGTTTAGATAATTTAGAATCGTCTTCAGTTAAAACACCTGGATAATTGACTACGATTAAAACACGATAACCAGTTGCGGCATATTGTTCAAATTCATCCTTATACTGATCGAACTGGTCACGCAAAACCATTTCTGGTGCGCCAATTAAAAGTGTATGATCGTCAAAAATTACGCCACTATATTTATTAACTGAAGTAAATGGCAGAATACCGCTGGCTGTTTTACCAGTATTTTCAGTGAAATGCTCGTGAACAGCCTTCATTGTCGCATTATCTGCCGGCATGCTAGCAGCAAAATCACCTATGAGTTGGTCTAAGTTGTTTCTTTTAAAGTCTTTAGAAGCAACTGCTTTTTCTACGCTCATCTTTGGCTCGGTAATCGTACCTGTTTTATCAACACAAAGTACATTAACTCGAGCTAAAGTTTCAACACTCTTCATATCGTGGAGCATTACCTGCTTCCGTGCTAGACGAACTGCAGAAAGTGCTAATGCAATAGTCGTCAAAAGGTACAAGCCTTCTGGAATCATACCGATAATCGCAGCTTCCATGGAAACGATACTACGGTATAAAGACATGTGGTTGACAAAGAAACTCATCGAGAACAGTGCTATTCCCAGGGGAATAATGATAATGCCGACCCATTTAATCAATTTGTTAATTGAGCGAACCATTTCTGACTGTTCACTGCTGCCCATGGCTTTAGCTTTAATCGTCAGCTTAGAAATGTAGCTTTCCTTACCCACTTTTTCTAGTTGCATATAAGCAGAGCCCGAAACTACAAAGGAACCAGACATTAGCTGATCGCCAACATCTTTAGTAATTTCATCAGATTCACCAGTTAAAAGAGATTCATTAACCCTGATGTCACCTTTGACAACTTGGCCGTCGGCAGGAATCTGATCCCCTGTTTTAAGTAAAACCAGATCTCCTTTAACTAGTTTCTCAATTGGGACTTTTTCTTCTTTACCATCACGTAATGCCACGATCTCTGTTGCATTCATGACGTTCAATTTACTTAAGATCTTTTTAGCACGGATTTCCTGAACAATACCAATTACCGTGTTTAACACAATAACTGGCAAGAAGGTCAAATCCTTATATGCGCCAACTAAGACTAGCAAAATTGAGAGTACCAAGAAAATCAAGTTAAAGTAAGTAAACAAGTTTTCTCGGATGATTTGTTTATTTGTTTTAAATTGATCATCAACGGCTTTATTGACTTCACCAGCTTGAATACGCTGTTCAACCTGGCTACTAGTTAAGCCTGTTTCTAAATTTATTTTTTCTTCACTCATTTTTATTACCCGGTAAATAAATAGTTAATATATTCCATTATAACCAAGAATAAAAAAGGTTCGCAAATCTGCGAGCTTATTTTAGTGTTTTCTTATATAAGTCAAAAAAGTATAAGGATATTTATTCTTGCTATCGGCATCGTGATGCTCTTGATGCACTAAATCAAACTGTGAGTAATCAATCTCTGGCATAACTGTATCTGCTTTAAAGGCGCCCTCAATTTCAGTTTTTTCAAGGATATCAACCTGATCAAGCAAGGCTTTAAAAATTGATACGCCACCAATCGCACATATCTTTTCACTTTGATGATTGGAAAGATATTCATTCATTTCATCGATTGATGTCAAAATCTCTACCTGGTTATTATCTTTCCATTTACTTTTCATTTCTTCATTGTGGGTCAAAACAATGTGCTTTCGTCCTGGCAATAACTTGGGTAAGCTAGCAAAAGTTTTCCTACCCATTAAAATTGGATGATCCATTGTCTTTTCTTTAAAATGCTTTAAGTCAGCTGGTAAATGCCAAGGCAAGTGCCCATCTACGCCAATTTGTCTTTTTTTATCTTCTGCCCAAACATATTCGATCATGCTATCACCTAAACCGCAACTGGTGCCTTAATCGTACCATGGTGCTTGTAATCTACTACCTTGATATCTTTCATTTTAAAATCTTCAATGTGCTTCTTCTCAGGATTGAGCCAAAGTTGTGGTGAATCATAAGGCTTACGGGAAAGCAATTCCTTTACTTGATCAAAGTGGTTGCGGTAAATGTGTGCGTCCCCCAAAGTATGAACAAATTCACCCACTTCAAGACCAGTCTCACGTGCAATCATATTAAGCAAAAGTGCATATGAAGCAATGTTAAATGGCACACCCAAGAACATGTCACCACTTCTTTGGTAAAGTTGAACACTAATCTTTCCATCAACCACATAAAACTGGAACATGACGTGACATGGTGGCAGTGCACTTGTTGGCACATCTTCTGGGTTCCATGCAGTCACGATCATTCTACGTGAATCTGGGGTCTCCTTAATTTGCTTAATTACATTGTCAATTTGATCAATAAAACCACCATCACGTTTTTGCCAATGACGCCATTGTGCACCATATACATCGCCTAAATTGCCATACCTTTTAGCAAAGTCTTCATCATCGAGAATTCTTTGATCAAATTTTTTCATCTCTGCTTGGTAGACCTTATTAAATTCCGGATCACTTTGACTACGCAAACCGAAATCAGTCATATCGGGGCCTTGGTATTCAGCACTAGTTACCCAATTTTTAAAGGCCCATTCATCCCAGATATGATTATTATGTTCTAGCAAAAAGCGAATATTGGTATCGCCACGTAAGAACCAGAGAAGTTCACTTTTAATCAAACCAAAGGGAACCTTCTTAGTCGTTAATAATGGAAAGCCTTTTGATAAATCAAAACGCATTTGTGCACCAAAATAACTTCTGGTACCCGTACCGGTTCGATCACTCTTGTCATGGCCTTCAGTCATTATCTTTTGCAAAAGATCCAAATATGGTTGTTCAAGAATTGCCATTTTCTACACACCTTTCAAGTTTTCATCTTGTTTAAGATACCATAGATCTGGTGTATTTGATAATGTAAACTACAAGATTTAGTATTTTTAAGCAAAATAAAATAGATGAACTGAATCATCTTTTTCATTAATTTTTCTTAAATTCGCCTTTATGTCTAATCAGGTAGACGACTGTTGCAACAATCAAGACCAATGCGCCGACAATAACTGAGATTCTCGTATCAGGATTAATGAACATGAAAACTACAATTACTAAGAGCATGGCAAAGGCAAAATAATTTGTGAATGGATAAAGTGGCAACTTAAATGGGTGAGTGGCCATTTTATCTTTATTGTGTCTTCTAAATCTAAGTTCGGCCAGCAAAATCACAAACCATGGGATCATCCCTGGTAAAACAGATGAACTGAACACAATAACAAATAAGTCTGAAGCAGAATGATTAAATTGTGAGGCAATTACGTTCAAGACAAAACCAATAAAGATACCACCTGAGATACCCATAATAGCGCGATCAGGCACGATTCTCTTGGAAATATGCTTGAAAGGACTAGGTGCTTCACCATCATGTGACAATTTAAACAGCATCCGACTTGATGAATAAATTCCTGAGTTTGCACCTGACAAAGCCGCAGTTAACACAACAAAGTTGATAATTGAAGCTGCCACAGTAATTCCTACTTTAGCAAAAGTAGTTACAAATGGTGAACCAAGACTACTCAATTTATTCCATGGATAAATAGTCACGATAACAAAGATCGCACCCACGTAGAAAATCAAAATTCTAAATAAAACTGACTTAACACTTTTAACAATTGCTTCTTGTGGGTGAGCAACTTCACCAGCTGAAATACCTAAAAGTTCGATTCCTTCATAAGAACCAACGATAATTGACATTGAGAAGAAGAAACCTTTGACGCCACCAGTAAAGAAACCGCCATGAGCCCATAAATTGCTGAAACCAGTTGGCTTGCCACCGTTACCAACACCGAAGAAGATAACAATGAAGCCCAAAACAATCATTAAAATAATGGTGATTACCTTGATCATCGCAAACCAGAATTCCAGTGAAGCATATGCTTTGGCACTAGCTAAATTGGCTAAAAGCAAAAATGCAATAATGATGATCCCCGACCATAAAGCACTGATATTCGGCCACCAATATTTCAGATATTCTGTCGCGGCCACCACTTCTGACATACCAACAATGATATATTCAAAGACATTGGCCCATTCGGCTAAATATCCAGCTAAGGGATGAACGTATTCTGTTGCATAATCCGCAAATGAACCTGTCCCCGGATTGATGTAAAGCATTTCCCCGAGTGCTCGCATAACAATGTACAAAATCAGGCCCACAAACATATAGGCCAAAAGTACTGAAGGACCAGTCCACTTAATTGTTGACGTAGACCCCATAAATAAGCCGACACCAATTGCTCCACCAAGTGAAATCATTTCCATTTGGCCAGCAGTCATTGTTCGACGCAGCTGGGGCGCGTTATTCTTTTTACTCATAACTCAACTCCATATAATTAATCTATTCCTATTAATTACTGGAATTAATTTACTTTTGCTTTTGGCGTTTTGTCAAGGGCAAAAATAAAAAAGCCACTATAAATTAGCAGCTTCATCAAAATTCATAAATAATAAGGAGTGTACAGGATTTGAACCTGCGCGCCAAGGAAAACTTGGTTCGCCGGATTTCGAGTCCGGTGCATTACCACTCTGCCAACACTCCATAACACTGATATTATAACCTTATTGTTAGAAATAGTCCAAAACTATTTTCACTTTACACAGCATGACTTATTGTTACAATTAGAGTATACCTAATATTTGAAATAAGATATAGAAAAGAGTTTTTAATATGTGTACTTCAATTGTGTTTAGTCCTAAAGATCACTACTTTGGTCGTAATCTTGACCTAGAAATAACTTTCGGTCAGCAAGTCGTGATTACCCCTCGCAACTATGATTTTAAGTTCCGCAAGATGCCGGAATTAAAACAACATTACGCTATGGTAGGAATCGCCCTTAATGCTGGCGGCTATCCTTTATACTTTGATGCTGCTAATGAAAAGGGCTTGGGAATGGCCGGACTAAATTATCCTGGCAATGCCACTTACTATGACGTCAAAGATGGCAAAGACAATGTTGCTTCTTTTGAATTCATCCCTTGGATTTTGGGCCAATGCGCTACAGTAGAAGAAGCTAAGAAATTGCTTGCCAAAATCAACATTGCTGACATCAACTTTAGCGAAAAAATGGTTGCTTCTAAACTTCACTGGTTAATTGCCGATAAAACCGGCACTTCAATTGTTGTTGAAACTGATAAAGATGGTATGCATGTTTACGATAACCCTGTTGGCTGCTTAACTAACAACCCACAATTCCCTAAGCAATTGTTCAACTTAAACAACTACGCAGATGTTTCTGCCGCAATGCCAAAGAACAACTTCTCAGATCAAGTTAAAATGGACGGCTACAGCCGCGGCTTAGGTTCACGCAATTTGCCAGGTGGTATGGATTCAGAATCTCGTTTTGTCAGAGTAGCCTTCAACAAGTTTAACGCCCCTACTTCCGATTCTGAAGAAGAAAACGTGGACACTTACTTCCATATTCTGCATTCAGTAGAACAACAAAAAGGCCTGGATCAAGTCGGCCCAGATGCTTTTGAGTACACTATTTACTCTGATGGTATCAATTTGGATAAAGGTATCTTCTACTACACTACTTACACTAATAAGCAAATCAACGTAGTTGATATGAATAAAGAAGATTTAGACAGCAGTGATTTAATTACTTACGATATGCTCACTAAAGGTAAATTTAATCATCAAAACTAAAAATTGCGCAAAAGAAAAAAATAATGTTAATTTTGTTTAAAGATTAGCATTATTTTTTCTTTTGAGGTTAAAATAGATTTTACAAATAAGTTATTGGGGATATTGTGCATCAATGAATAATTATTTAGTGTTGCTCCTTGCAGCAACTGTTTTATTGTTACTCATTTTTAATATCAAGACCTCACGTCGTTTTAATCTATTTGACCACTGGCTACACCATCAATTAGTTAAAAAACGCAGTGGTTACAAATGGCAAGTAATTGCCTTTATTAACGATCCCAAATTGATGGTCGTTTGGGACGTGCTCTTAGCTGGCCTTTTGTTAAATGAAGAGCGCAATTTAACTGCACTTTGGGTATTGGGTACCTTAGGTTTTGCGGATATTTCCGGCATCATTTTAAAGAGATTGATCCGGCGCAAGCGTCCTATTCTCCACTCAGACATGGAAGAAGGCTATAGCTTTCCTAGTGGGCACGTTTTAGGAGCAACGACCATGGGGCTAATTCTATTGCAGCTTTTTGCTAAAGATTTAGGACTCGCCTTCATCATCACAGTTATTGCTGTTTGGATAATGGTCATCATTTCTCGCTTGAGTTTAAAAGCCCATTACCCATCAGACATAATTGGTGCAACTAGTTTGGCAATCGTTTGCTTTAGCATTTCACAACAATTATTTTTAGCACTCTAAACAAAAACGAGTATGTTTTTTGGAACATACTCGTTTTATTTTAATTTATCTTTTATTCGTGAAAACCAACCATAATGCCGCCCTCTTCAGCATAAAAACTGCAAAGGCCGCGCATTGGACGGATCGTAACTTGAGCATCAGGATATTCAGCCAAGATCTTATCTTTGATAATCTCGGCATCTTTTTCATTTTCGCAGTGGTCAATAATCACTTCACCGCCATGATAATTGTCGTCCTTCATGTATTTAAGCAATTCACGCATTGCTTTTTTCATACCCCTAGCCTTAGTTAATGGTTCAAGCTTACCTTCCTTGCTTGCCGTACCGATCAAGTTAATTTTCAAAAGACCGGCAACCTTGGCTGCGACTGGTGAGACACGCCCATTCAGAGACAAATTATGTAGTGATTGCAGAATAAAGAGCAAATGCGTACGCATTCTGAATTTGGCAATTACTTCTTCGAGATCAACAAAGCGGATATCGCCTTGGATCATTTTCTCAATACCGTGCAAGACAATAGTTAATTCAGGACCCGCACTTCTTGAGTCAACTACAATAATTTGACTGGTGGGATGCTTTTCCTCATACATTGTTTTTGCTTGAAGTGCTGAGGAAAAAGTACCACTCATACCACTAGTCATCGTGATGATGATAGCTTTTTCGGTACCTTCTAGTGCATTAAGCCAAGCTTGAATGCTAGGACAAGTAGTCTTACCGGCAACTTGATTTTGATTCATATCATTCAAAAATTCTCTGATATTCAAATTTTGATCGTCAATATAATCCTTACCGCCAAAAGAAATAGTCAAAGGTACTACTTCCACGTTGTGGTCAGGATCGCTTTTCATATTGCTACTAGAATCAATAATTAATTTAATATTCTCCATAATCAAATTCCTTATTTATCATAAACAATTATTTTAATACATGTATTATAGCGCGTTGATATAGCAATTTATTATTGCCTTTATTAATTTTTAAAATGTAAACCGCTTTCATATGTTTACATGATCACAAAGTTAGGCTAAAATTTGAATTGTAAGCGGGACAAAAATTGTTCCGTATGGCATGCAAAATTTTTGTTACATGCCATAATTTTTGAGGAGGTTTATAATGCTCAAATCAGTTATTGAAAATGTACACGCACTCGAAATTTTTGACTCACGTGGTAACCCAACTGTTGAAGTTCACGTTACCCTTTCAAACGGTATCGTAGGTAAGGCTGAAGTTCCATCAGGTGCTTCAACTGGTGAAAACGAAGCCGTTGAATTACGTGACGGTGGTTCACGTCTTGGTGGTAAGGGCGTTTCAAAGGCTGTTAACAATGTTAACACTGAAATCAACGACGCTTTAAAGGGTATGGACCCATTTGACCAAGCTAAGATTGACCAAACTATGATCGACTTAGACGGTACTCCAAACAAGGGTCGTCTTGGTGCTAACGCTATCTTAGGTGTATCAATGGCTACTGCTGTTGCTGCAGCTAAGGCTAACCACCAACCTCTTTACCGTTACCTTGGCGGTATTGATCTTGAAATGCCACAAACTTTCCACAACGTTATCAACGGTGGTGAACACGCTGACAACGGTATCGACATCCAAGAATTCATGATCACTCCAATTGCTAAGACTTCATTCCGTGATGGTTTCGAAAAGATCGTTAACGTATACCACACTTTGAAGAAAGTTCTTGAAGACATGGGTTACGAAACTGGCTTGGGTGACGAAGGTGGTTTCGCACCTAACATGAAGAACTCAGAAGAAGCTTTGAAGGCTTTACACGAATCAATTGTTAAGGCTGGTTACAAGCCAGGCGAAGATATCGGTATTGCATGTGACTGTGCTGCTTCATACTTCTACAACAAAGAAGACGGCAAGTACCACCTTGAAGGCAAGGTTCTTGACGATGAAGAATTAGCTGCATACTATGACAAGCTTTTGGACGAATTCCCAGAATTAATGTCAATGGAAGACCCATATGACGAAAACGATGTTGAAGGTATGGTTAAGTTCACTCAATCACACAAGGACCGTATCCAAATCGTTCTTGACGACTTCATTTGTACTAACCCAGCACTTTTGAAGAAGGCCATCAAGGAAGGTGCCGGCAACGCTTCATTAATCAAGTTGAACCAAATCGGTACTGTTACTGAAACTCTTGAAACTATCCGTATGTCACGTAAGAACGGCTACAACACTATGATTTCTCACCGTTCAGGTGAAACTGGTGACACCTTCATCGCTGACTTGGCTGTTGCTATCAACGGTGGTCAACTTAAGACTGGTGCTCCAGCTCGTTCAGAACGTGTTGAAAAGTACAACCGTTTACTTGAAATCGAAGAAGAACTTGGCAAGGGCGAACGTCTTGCATTCTTCCCAGATGATGTTGACCACGATTAATTTCGATTAACCGAGTACAATTTCAACAAAAAGCATGTAGATTAATTTCTACATGCTTTTTTGTTTCATCTTTAATTATTCAACTATTTGCTTAAATTTCTTATTTAATACTTTATCATTAACTACTTGTACCACTATTGGATTAGTATTTTTAGACTGATCAAGCAAAATTATTGGCTTATCCTTCTTTAGACAGAATAAATATGTATTATGCCAATTTTTAAAATTATCATTTGCAATAGCTACAACATTATATTGATATCTATTTTTGCCGATTGGACTATATCCTATGCTAATCGGCTTTTTATTTAAAACAAATTTTCTTTGTTTAAAAGCCCAAGGATAAGTAACGCCATTTTTCGTCTTTAAAACTTTTTTTCGATAAAAGACGTATTGCTGCCCACTCTTTTTGCTCCAGTTACTTACTATAACTTGCAGCTTCCTAGTTTTATCCAAATTCCATTTATTGATAGATTTCGACTTTTTTACTTTTTTATTAACTTTCTTATGTATCTCAGTCTTATTTGACACTCGCTGATTAGTCTTTTTAGGTTTAACTACTTTCTTTTTGGTAACCTTTTTCTTTTTAGATTCAACTTTGCCAAAAGTTACAGCATCTCTATCAAAATGGACCTGACATCCTGTGAGTGTCACTCCAAAAAGAAGCGCTGTCACTCCTACTAATATTTTTTTATTCATGTGTTCTCCATATTTAAAACTACTCTTAAATCCATTATATGATACGAATGCTGATTTTTAACCCCAAACTAAATTCATCAATAAATGGTTACCTGATAGTGCTGAGAACGATCCTCTTTTTCAGATTCTTCCGCAATTTTACCTACTGGCACAATTACTGTTACTTCAAAGTCGGAATCAATACCCAATTCTTTTAATACGTCAGCATGATCATTTAATTTGGCAGCATCACCCATTATATATACAGAACCTAAGCCAAGATCCGTGGCTTCTAGCATGATATTCTCAGCAGCAACTGATGCATCTCTTTCACCAAACATACTATTTTTCTTAGTATTAATTACAAACAAAATTGGTGCATTATAGCATGAATTATCAGTTGCATTTTCAATTTCTTGGCGCAGTCCCTCATCCTTAACCCCAAACTAAATTCATCACATCTGCTTGATGCATCCCACAAGGTGCAGTTTGAAATGCTTCAATCAAATCATTAATTTGATCATCGATAACTACATCATTAGAAAAATTACTAACAGCTCTTCTATTAGTAAAAATCTTATTTATCATTATTTTTCCTTCCTAAAGCCTACAATATTAGCTCTATAATCTTATATTAGCATCAGAGAATTTATTGACAACGCTTTCAAAAATAATTATGATTGATTTAAAAGTATATATTTTTATTAAGGAGATTTTTATCATGAATTTAGCCGTAATTGATATAGGTGGTACAACAATTAAAATAGCAACTTGGAAAGACAACAAATTGCAAAATAAACACGCAGTAGATACTCCCAAAGATCTAGACACTTTTTATACTGTATTAACTGATGAAGTAAATAAAATAAAAGAAAATACTAATATTAAAGGTGTTGCAATTTCTGCACCAGGCGCTGTAAATCAAAAGACAGGTATTATTGGCGGCACTAGCGCCCTTCCATACATCCATAACTTTAAAATCGTTGACGAATTAAAAAAGCGTTTTGAATTACCTGTTTCTATAGAAAATGATGCCAACTCCGCTGCGTTAGGCGAATTAGCAGAAGGTGCTGGCAAAGGCAGTGACAGCATGGCTTTCTTTGTTATTGGTACAGGTATTGGTGGTGCCATCATTATTAATCAAAAAGTCTGGCATGGTGCTCACCTATTTGGTGGTGAATTCGGCTATATGGGCATTGGTACAAAATCTGTTAGTGATCTGGCATCCCCAGTGGCAATGGCTAACCGCTATAACGAAAGAACTGGTAAAAAACTTGATGGTAAAACAGTCTTCGCTTTAGCAGACGAAGATGATCCAGTAGCCAGCGATGAGCGTCAAACCTTAATTCATTCCCTAGCCTTAGCAATTTACAACGTTCAGCAAAGTTTTGACCCTGAGAAAATTGTAATTGGTGGTGGCATTTCTAATAATCCAGAATTAATTCCGTTATTGAATCGCGAAATTGACTATATTCGCAAACAAGTCAATCCAGCAAGTATTAAACCTGAAATTGTGCTTTGTAGTTTGAAGAGTGATGCAAACTTACGTGGCGCAGTTGCAGATTTTGAACAAGCACATTAAATTTTGATAATTATTTAATTCCATTAAAAGCCCGCTGTGATGGGCTTTTTGTTTTGTATTTATAAAAAGTATATATTTTTATATAAAAAGCTGTTTATTTTTGCATGCATTATGCTATACTTATTTGTGTAAAAATTGAAAGCACTTACAGAGGGGAGAGAGAATCTAGATGACTGAAAAGCGCAAATTGCCATCCACATTCCTTTGGGGCAACTCAGTTTCCAGTATGCAAACTGAAGGTGCATGGAATGAAGATGGCAAGGGTCTTTCAGTCTATGATGTCCGACCTGCTACTGACAATACTAGTGACTGGCATGTAGCAATTGATGAATATCATAGATATGACGAAGACCTCGACTTACTGAAGGACATGAACATGAACATGTATCGTATTCAAATTTCATGGTCTCGTGTTTGTCCTGATGGAGACGGCGACTTCAATCAAAAAGGTATTGACTTCTATGATCGATTAGTTAATGCAATGCTTAAACGTGGCATTCAACCAATGATCTGTCTTTACCACTTTGATATGCCGCTTAATTTAGCCAAAAAGTACAACGGTTTTATGTCACGGCACGTAGTTGACGCCTTTGTCCGTTTTGGCAAAAAAATGATCGATCATTTCAGTGATCGAGTGAAATATTGGATTGTCTTCAACGAGCATAATCTATATTTCCAAGATGAAGTTTTTAATATTTCAGGTTACGAATCTGGAGATAAAAGTTTGGATGATATGTACACTATCTTCCACCATACGATGATGTGTCATATTCAATTAGCAAATTACATCCACGAAAATCACTCAGACGTAAAAATTGGTGGAATGCTTGCTTACCAACAAATTTATCCAGCAACGAGTAAACCTGAAGACGTTTGGGCAGCAAAGCAAGTACAAGAGTTTTTAAACTTTAATATTTACGATGCTGACACCGGCTGCGGCTATTCACCAGAAGTAATGCAATATGTCAAAAATCATGGCATTCAAATGGACATTACAGATGAAGATAAAGAAATTATGAAGAAAGCTAAAGCTGATTTCCTAGCATTTTCTTACTATTCATCCTGGGTTTTATCTAGCGATAAAATTCCTGATGGTGAAGCTCCTAACCATTACCTTAACAAGGGCGGAGTTGAGTCCAAATATGTTAAGACAAACGATTGGGGCTGGGCAATTGATCCACTAGGATTTAGGAATGCAATTACTACAATGTACAACTACTACCGTATTCCTATTTTCCCTATTGAAAATGGTATCGGCCTCAAGGAAACTTGGGACGGTGAGCATATGATTGAAGATGATGAGCGTATTGCTTATCACCGCGACCATATCAAAGCAATGAAAGATGCTATTTTTGATGACGGCGCCAAGGTGCTTGGTTATCTCGGCTGGGGATTGATTGATATTCCAAGTTCTCATGCTGATATGGAAAAACGCTACGGTGCTGTTTACGTCAACAGATCAAACCACGATTTAAAAGATTTAAAACGTGTGCCTAAGAAATCATTCTATTGGTTCCAAAAGGTACTTAAAGATAATGGAGATGAATTATAATGGCTGATCAAAAACAATCTGGGTTCAGTAATTTTGTGAACAGCAAAATTCTGCCACCTATTATGAAATTTGTTAATACTAAAGCTATTGTCGCTTTACAGAATGGTATGATTTATACTTTGCCATTCATTATTGTTGGTTCTATTTTCTTAATTTTATCCAACATCCCTATTCCAGCAGTGGCTAATGCAATTAATGCTTCTGGTTGGGGGGCAATTTTCACTCAAGCTTACACCACAACTTTTAACGTTATGGCACTTTGGGGCTCAATTGGTATTGCTTATATTTATGTCAAAAATGAAGGTTATGAACCATTAGCTGGTGGGCTTACTGCATGTGCTTCCTTCTTAATGCTTCAAACTTTATCAATCGACAGCCCATTAAAAGCTGCTTTAACTTCCGGTATCAATAACGGTCAAATGAGCGGCAAGGTAGTTGCTGCAAATATTGATAAGTTACCTCATGCTTTACAAACATTCTTGGAAGCTCCTGTAACTGGTGTTATCAACATCAATTGGCTTGGTGGTGACGGTATGATCGCTGCCATTATCGTAGGTTTGATTGTTGGTTGGGCTTACTCAGCAATGATGAAAGCTGGTTGGACTATTAAGCTTCCTAAGCAAGTTCCACCTGCAGTATCTAACCAATTTACTGCTATGATTCCAGCTGGTGTAATCTTAATTGTTACTATGCTTATCTTCGGTGCATTTAATAACTTTGCACACACTGACTTCTTACAATGGGTATACAAAACCATTCAATCACCATTACAAGGTGTGTCAGATTCATTTGGTGGTGCAGTTGTTATCGCTTTCTTAGTACCATTCTTCTGGTTCTTCGGTGTTCACGGTGGTTTGATTGTTGGTTCCATTGCTGGTTCACTTCTTCAAGCAAACTCATTTGACAACGCTCAATTATACAGAGCCGGCAAATTAACTATTGCCAACGGTGCTCACGTTGTTACTAACGAATTCTACAACAACTTTATTAACTTAACTGGTTCTGGTATTACTATCGGTTTAGTTATCTTCATCTTAATTGCTGCTAAATCAGCACAAATGAAATCATTAGGTAAATTGGAATTAGTACCTGGTATCTTCAACATTAACGAACCATTCCTCTTCGGTATGCCTATCGTTATGAACCCATTCCTTGCAATTCCATTCTTCTTAACTCCAATTGTCGTAGCTATCTCTACTTACTGCGTAATCAGATTTGGTATTGTTCCACCATTAAATGGTATGGCTGCACCTTGGACTACGCCAGCTATTATTTCCGGATTCCTAATCGGAGGTTGGAAGATGGCCATTTGGCAAGCATGTACTCTAGTAATTTCTACCTTGATCTATTGGCCATTTGCTAAGAAGTATGACAATATCTTACTTAAACGTGAACAAGCAAACGAGACTAAATAATAAAAGAGGTATTTAAAATTGAATGATGAAGAAAAAATTGTAAATGAATTTGATCGTGACGGTCATCATTATAAAATTGGCGTCAAAGCCGATGGCCAAGTATCTGTATACTTAGATGATGAAACCAAAGCTCATCATGGATATCACTTCCCTGGTGTTATCCAAATCCCTAAAGGAATTGAAATCGATGGTCAAATGGTTTTACGACTCCCTATTGACTGTGATGATGCAATTGATCAAGGTATTAAAGATTTGAAATAATTCATAAAAAGAGACGTTGTTAGGCTATAAAAATAGTAAAATAATGTCTCTTTTTTACTAAAGTATAGACTTTGCTATACAATAAGAATATAAATCTAATATAGAAATAGAATGGAAAAACATGGCAAAGGCAAAATACCTAGAAGTAGCAAATGAATTAAGAAAAAGAATTAAACAAGGCATCTACAATAAGCGAGAGCCTCTTCCCGATCAAGAGACATTTGCTCAAGAATTTAATGTCAGTCGCTTAACTGTCAAAAAAGCATTTGATGGTCTTGAACGACAGGGTCTGGTTTATAAACAATCCGGACTTGGCACCTTCGTTACTGGAGAAATTCCAATTAAGGAAAAAGTTGATGCTCCAGCTAACGCATTCATTGGTTTAAGAAACCAAATGGGTAAAGATGCTATTAAGAGTCAAATTATTCATTTCTCCGTAGAATTTCCTGGCGAACAAATGCAAAAAAATCTTGAAATCAAAAAAACAGAACCGATTTATAATATTGTTCGTTTAAGACTTTATAATGATAAACCACTTACCCTTGAGCATACTTACATGCCGGTTAAATTAGTTCCTGATCTTGATGAAAACATTTTGCATAAATCAATTTATGACTACATTCATAAGAATCTTAATTTAAAATTTGGACACGCATATCGTAAGATTCGAGCAGTAAAAGCAGATGAATATGACCAAAAATATTTAAATGCAAAAGAAGATGACCCTATTCTCGAATTAGAACAGATCATTTGGCTTACTAATGGTCAACCTATCGAATATTCTATCAGCAAGAACCGTTATGATACACGTGATTACGTACTATTAGATAATAATCGTTTCTAGAGGTAAATATATGGCATTCACAAAAAAATTTACTTGGGGCGGCGCTACCGCTGCCAATCAATATGAAGGTGGTTATGACGAAGGCGGTAAGGGTTTAAACGCCGTTGATGTTTTAACTAATGGTTCAGCTACTGAACCACGTAAAGTAACTTGGAAGAAGCCTAATGGTGAAACAGGTGCTACTCCCCTAGTTTGGGGCAAAGACTTCAAACTGCCTGAAGGTGCAGTTCCTACTCTGCTTGATGGTTACTATTATCCAAGTCACCAAGGAACTGACTTCTATCACCATTACAAGGAAGATATTAAATATATGGCAGACATGGGCTTTGATGTTTTCCGTCTTTCAATGAACTGGTCCAGAATCTTGCCAAACGGCGATGATGAAAAGCCTAACGAAGAAGGTTTAGCATTTTACGATAAAGTCTTTGATGAATGCGCCAAATATGGCATTCAGCCTTTAGTTACTTTATCTCACTATGAAACTCCCCTTTCTTTAATTACCCGCTTTGGCGGATGGAAAGATCGTCGCTTAATCGATGCTTTTGTTCATTATTCTGATATCGTGATGAACCACTACAAGGGAAAGGTTCGTTACTGGCTTACCTTTAACGAAATTAATGCGATGGATATGGCTCCATATATGGGCGGTGGCTTAATTGATGGTAGTGAACAAAATCGGGCTCAAGGCGCTCACAATCAATTTGTAGCTAGTGCTAAAGTAGTTAAATTAGCTCACGAAATTGATCCAAACAATCGTGTGGGACAAATGTTAGCCTACTCTGCTTACTATCCATACACTTGTGATCCTAAAGATCAACTTAAAGTAATGGAAGCAAAACAAGACATGCTCTTTTACAGTGACGTTCAAACCGGTGGACACTATCCAGAATATCGTTTGAAGAAATATGAACGTGACGGTATTAAGCTTGACGATACACCAGAAGATTATGAATTAATCGCTAAGTACCCTGCTGACTTCTTAAGCTTCTCCTGCTACACTTCAAATGTTTTAACTACTCATGAAACTGAAGCTAAAGCATCTGGTAATGTTAGCGCAGGTGGCGTTAAGAACCCTTACCTTGAAAGTAATGCTTGGGGTTGGGCAACTGATCCAGATGTCTTAAGAATTGCTCTTAATGACCTTTGGGATCGTTACCACAAGCCTTTATGGGTAGTCGAAAATGGTTTAGGATCTGCCGATATTTTAGAAAAAGATGGCAAAGTCCACGATGATTACCGCATCAATTACTTGCGTAGTCAAATTAAATCTATGAGGGATGCCGTTACAATTGATGGCGTCGATCTAATGGGCTACACTACTTGGTCAGCAATTGACCTAGTATCTAACGGCACTGGTGAAATGAAAAAACGCTATGGTTTTGTTTATGTTGATCGTGATGATCGCGGCAATGGATCACTTAAGCGTTACCCTAAGGATTCATTCTACTGGTACAAAAAAGTTATTTCTTCCAACGGCGAAGATTTAGACTAATTTAATCCTGAAAATAGAGCCTAACTTGTAAAAAAGCTAGACTCTATTTTTTAAATAAATATAATAAGATATAAGTAATATAGAAATAGAGAGAAGAGAAACAATTGATAACTACTTCCAAGCAATTTAGTTTTAAAGCAAAAGATTTCTTTGACTATCTAGAAAGTCAACTTATTCCTGCAATTAAAAAAGCTCGTGGCAATAACATGCCTGTAACTTTAACTAAGGGTACTAAGTACGAAATGGATGATACCAAAGTCGAAATTACACAATACGAGCGAGGCAAAGTTTATGCAGCTCACTTCATAACTCCTCGCCTTGAGCTTCAGATTAAGTATATAACTGAAGATAATGATGACGGCGTACTAATTACCTTTAGCGAGGATATGCTCAGCTTTGATCGTGAAAAGCATGGCAAACTGCAGACTATGTTTTATAATTGGCAGCTAAAAATGGGAGCTAAGAAAGAATTAAATCGTATGGGTGATAACGTTTACGCCAATATGGTGGCTTAGAATCACCCTCTCAGCATGAAAAATGCCGTAGTTCGTTTGAATGTAAGCGTAAAAAACTGAAGTATCTTAAAACCCCACCTTGGCTTGTGCTAAGATGGGGTTAATTATATTCAAAATTTATCTGCAGCTTGCCTGCACTTGCTTTGTCTGTCAGAGTTGATTCATTGGGTAATTTATAGAGCAAATATTTTAGATATTTTTCTGGATCTAAATCATTGCGTTTTGCAGTTTCAATCAAACTAAGAATGATAGAAGATTTGGCTCCGTTAAAACTCTGAGAGAATAACCAGTTCTTGCGCCCAATTACTAGCGTCTTGATTGCCCGTTCAGCTAAATTGTTGGATAAAACCAGTCGGCCATCTAATAAAACATGCTTAAATGTTGTTTCATGATTCAAAGAGTAAGCAAAGGCTTTTCCAAACTTGGAATTAGGCAGAGTGAGTCATTGCTTTATGTTTACGACACCAGTCAAAGAACTGTGGGGCTAGTTTCTTCTGACGTAGCTGTAGACACTCTTGATTAGATATTGACTTGTTTGAGGCTTCAGGCGGAACGGCTTCGAAAAATTTTCTTCTGACATGAGCCCAGCAGCCAACTAAGGTAGCTTGGGCCAATTGACCACTGCGATGTGGATCATGATGATATAGAGTAATTGTTTTTTCGCCTGCTTATCAGATAAAAAAGTCCAATAAAAAGTTTTTACTGTCTCACTTTCCAAGACGCGATAAGTGGTTTCATCTGCATGCAAGAACTTTTGCTCTAGCAGCTTTTCTCAGTCGTTCTCTTGACGATAGGCTGGTACTTTCAATTCATACTTTTGATAGAAAGTGTGAGCAATGATTGAAGCTGAGCCGTAACTGTGAGCCAGCGGTGCTTTAGGTACCGGAGCCTTGACAATCTTGTCACTTTCATTGCTTAAGCTGCAGTGCTTACACTTATAAGCATGCTGGACATGATCCAGACGTTTGATTTGTCCTGATAAAGGAGTTTGTTCTGATGATTTGCCGTAAAGCTTTTGTGTTAAATAGGCTATTTGTTCACGCAAAAGGGGAGATCTCTTCATTTAAGTTATTAATTGTGGTCATTAAGCCTTGAATGATTTCATCTTTGGTTTCAGTCTTCCTCATTAGGATCTTCCGCTCTTTTTTAGATAATTTAAAGCATGCCAGAAACGCACGCAAAATCAATAGAAATTGCGTGCGTTCGTTGTTTTTATTCTTGGCTCAATACAGAAGCCTTTCATTAGCCAGTCTACTTGTTCTGGTGATAAAGCCCTAACTTCATCCTGATTGTTTGACCAGCTCATCTTGCCATTTTCGAATCTCTTATATAAGAGCCAATAACCTTGACCATCCCAATATAAAGCTTTAAAGCGATCACGACTGCCGCCACAGAAGATAAATACCTGACCAGCAAAGGGATCTAAATCAAATTTATCTTTAACTATGGCAGCCAGGCCATCGATTCCGCGCCTCATGTCAGTTCGACCACATATCAGGATCAAGGGAACTATATAGATTGAGTTCAAGATTATTCTTTTTTAAGCTGAGCATCAAGTTATTGCGTGGTGGACGTGTCTTTTTAGGCTTTTGTGGATGATCTAGAGCCACAATAGGCTGTTGTTTTTCAAGCATGTTCTTTGCCTCCTTAAGTTTATGAGCTAAGAATAGCCGAAAAATGGAAGCTAAGAAAGATACTTCAGTTTTTTACGCTTACGTTTGAATTACGGTCTTTTTTGTTAATCAAAAAAACGTTGCCTGATAAGACAACGTCTTTTATCGTTTAAAGTCAATAAAGTTTTATTTTTAATCTTATTAGTTTTTAGCAGCGTCTGCTTTTTCTTGTTTAAGCAATACATTGTCGTAGTGCTTGATGAATGGGAACCAAACCAAGAAAGCAATGATTGCACAGACGATTGAAAGAACTGCACCTTGCCAACTGACAGTAGCAATATAACCACTCAAGCCAACAGGTGTTGGCCATGGTTGTTGAACAATAATCTTAGGAACAAGGTGTGTAGTTACAGCAATGTAACCGACAAGACCTGATGCAAGTGGAGCACAAATAAATGGAACTAACAAGTTAATGTTATAAACAATTGGCAAACCGAAAAGAATAGGTTCGTTAATATTGAAGATAGCTGGAACTAATTCAACCTTACCAATTTCCTTTAATTGAGCTGAACGTGAACCAAAGGCTAACCAAATGGCCATACCCAAAGTAGCACCTGAACCACCGATGATTACGAAGGCGTTCATTGGATCACCTGCAAAGAAGTGAGTTGCGCCCTTTACGTTAGCAGCCATGTTAGCCAAAACAATTGGAGTATAGAATGAACTCATAATTGTGGCACCATGAATACCGAACCACCATAAGAAGTGGATCAAGAAGATAATGATAAGGAAGCCCCACCAAGTATCAGCAATGTTGCTAATAAATGAGAATGGAATGTAAAGAACCTTGAAAATATCAGTTCCTAAAGTTACCAAAATCAACTCAATAACAGCAACTACAACTGCAATACAGAAACCTGGAATCAAAGCACTGAATGAGTTAGCAACACCAGCTGGAACTGATGCAGGCATCTTGATTCTCCAGTTATGCTTAACAGTGTAACGATAGATTTGAACTGTTAACCATGCAATTACCAAACCAGTGAAAATACCAACTGAGGCAATTCTAGTAATACCACCAGTTGATGCTTCATAACCGCCAGCAACCATCTTAGCCTTGGTAAGAATGGTAATAAATTGAATTGATCCATTCTTCCAAATAAGTTCTGGTACAGTAATGAAGAAGGCCATCAAGAACATTAACAAACCATTCATTGGAACCAAGTCCAACTTTTCTTCTTGACGGTAAATATTAGTATATGAATATGCGAAGGTACCAGCAAATACTAAAGCTAGGATACCCATAGTTGAGTTATAAACAACTTGGAACAAGTTGGTAAAACGACCCAACGTATTTGCATAAAATGCAGCAAATCCAGGAATTGGAAATGCTTGAGGCAATACAGTCAAAATTAAGAAGAATGCCCCGATAATTGAAAACGAAATAACGCTATAACCAGCGTCCATAATAGCTCTAACAAAACGAGATGATGCAAACTTACCAGCTTTGGCAGCCATCTTGTCTTTGAAAGAAGCAGAGTTTGAATCAGCCATATTTCTTTCCCCCAATATTTCTGAAACAATTCATTAAATCTGAACAACTTCATTATAGCGAAAGCGGTTTTTCATGTAAACGTTTTTATTTGACATATGTTATACTTTTGGTTTAAAAAGTCTAAACTTTTCCCAATATACCGGGATTTAGGGATCCTTAAAAAATATAAAAGAACTTATGTTTTACCATAAGTTTTCTCCGATAATCATTGTTGATGTTGCTTAAAAGTCTCAATTACTTTGTAATAACGATCCTGATTTTTGATTATTTGATGGATTCTATATTCGCATAAAAGACAAAGAAATATTCCGATTAATAAAAATCCCAGCATAAAGTACATAGTATCTTGATTAATTATAAACGGAAAAATCTCTTTTTTTAGTGATGTAAATAATAATATCCCCAATATTATGTTAAAAGCTAATTGAACATAGAGATAAACTCGCGTAATCGGTATATCTCTTTTACGATTATGCATCTTAGATAATTGTTCAAAACTTGCTACGGCAGAATAAATATCCATAATTAGCGCAGCAAAGATTCCTACTCTGCTGCCATAATAAGCACTAATAATAAACCACATTAAGTTTGAAAACAAAAAAATAGTTACTACATACCTAATCATCAAATAGCGGCTAAAGTACAAATATTTGATACTTGCTTCATGTTTCTTCTTAGCAGCTTCAGTTTTTTCTCTTGCTACTTCTTCTTTATTCATAATTCTCTCCATCTAAAACAATTGATTTACATTATTCTTAGTCTATCATTTTTAAGCTAAAAAAATAGCCCCTGCTTTCGCAGGAGCTATTAATCAGCGATTACTTTTCTTCTTTTTTAAGAGCGCCAGATTTATACAGCTTTTCGTAAAGATCTACCATTTCTCCAGCTAAATCTCTAAAAGTAATAGCGTTCATCAAGTGGTCTTGTGAGTGTACCACTAACAAAGTGACATGCATATGATCACCCTGTGCTTCTTTGGTAAGCATATTGGTTTGTGAATTGTGGGCTTCAAGAAGTGACTTGTCACTTTCCTTAAGCTTTTCACGTGCACCTTCAATATCACCTTTTTTAGCAAGACGAATTGCTTCAAAGGCTAAACTCTTCGCGTTACCACCATTAGCGATAAGGCCCATAGCAGCCATTAATGTTTCTTGTTCCTTTTGCTCTGGAGTTTGCTTTTCTTCTGCCATAAAATCTGTATCTCCTTTTCAGCTAATTTGAATTAGCCCTTAATTAACTTTTCGGCTTGTGCCAAAACGTTCTTACCATTCATCATGCCGTAGTCTTGCATGTTGATAACGTCTAAAGGAATATCCTTGCCGTCTTTGCCTTTACCTTTAACCTTGTTTTCGAAGTCACCCTTCATGTAACTTACTTGAGGCCCAAGAAGAACACAATCAATTTCTTGTTGTGCAATCTTATCATCAGCTTCTGAAGCTGGGCAAGCAAAGATCTTAGCATCAATGCCCTCTTCTTTAGCAGCAGCTTGCATCTTAGTTACCAAAAGTGAAGTACTCATACCAGCACTACAATTTAACATAATAGTTTGTTCAGCCATAATAAAATTTCCTCCTGATTATTACGTTTTATAGTTTAATTAGCTTTTTTTAATTTACACCAAATATTATAAAACGCTTTCATTAGTTTGTAAACAAAAGATTATACATACGACAAAATATTCTTGCTTCTGTATAACCGCTTTCAATTCTAAGCATATACTTTTAAGTTCTAAAATCAAGATAAAAATATATACTTTTGATTTGATCACAGAATATTATGCATCATTTGTAAGCATTTTCAAAGACATATGTATTACATGTAAAGCATATCACTTTACTTATGAAATTGCTTACAAAAAAGTTTTAAATATTTAGCAAACGCTTTCACTTTTATAAGAGAAAACTGTTAGAATATCTATGTAAGATTTTATCTTTACAATAGAAAGGAGGTAGATCTCTTTGAGTCGCTACCAAGAAATTGCTAATGACATTGAAAAAGACATTATCGAAAAGAAATATAACAGACGATTACCTGAACAATTTGACTTAGCAAAAAAATACAATACTAGTCGCGTAACGATTGTTCATGCATTAAAAATATTGCAAAATAAAAAACTAATTAAAACAGTTAAGGGCCACGGAACATTTATTACCAATAAATCAATCCCTGATATTTTTCTTAATTCAGGCGTTAATGAACATAATGGTTTTACTAGACACATTAATAGCGCATTTCATTTAACCAGTCATGTAATTGCTTTTAATATTAGAAAACCTAGTGCAGGAGAAAGAAAAGCTCTTAATCTAGAAAAGAACGATGAGGTTTATGACATAATCCGTCAAAGGATTTTAAATGGAAAACCTGCGAAATTAGAATATACTGTTATGCCAGTTAAACGAATTCCAGGTATTACATTAGACGTATTGCATCATTCTGTTTATTCATATATTCAGAATGATCTTGGCCTTAAAATTGGTAAAGATGACCGCATTATTACCGCTGAAAAAGCAGACGCTTACGACATGAAATATTTAGATTGTATGCGAGACGATCCAGTCTTATGTATTCAACAAAAAGCATTTTTAGAAGATGGTCGACCATTTGAGCTTTCAGAATCGCGCAACCGATATGATCGTGGCGCTTTAACCGTCAATGGCGATTAATATTGGCTTGATTTAAAAACATAAGTATGTAAGAATAGCCATTGTAAACGTTTCCAGTTACATACAAGAAAGAGAGGAAATAATCAATGTATTCAGCAAAAATGCCAAAGAACTTTTTATGGGGTGGCGCTGTTGCTGCTCACCAACTTGAAGGTGCTTGGAAAGAAGGCGGCAAAGGCGTATCTGTTGCCGATGTAATGACTGTTGGTTCTGCTACTAAACCTCGTGAAATCACCGATGGCGTGCTTCCTGGCAAGAATTATCCTAACCACTCCGCCATTGATTTCTATCACCACTACAAGGAAGATCTTAAATTAATGGCTGAAATGGGCTTCAAGGCTTTCAGAACTTCTATTGCTTGGACTAGAATTTTCCCTAATGGTGATGAAAAAGAACCTAATGAAGAAGGTTTGAAGTTTTATGACGATTTATTTGATACCTGTCATCAATATGGTATTGAGCCTGTAATTACCCTCTCTCACTTTGAAATGCCATTCAACTTGGCTAAGAACTACGGTGGTTTTACCAATCGTAAGGTAATTGACTTCTTCGTACGTTTTGCGGAAGTTTGCTTCAAACGTTACAAGAACAAGGTTAAGTACTGGATGACTTTCAACGAAATTGATAACCAATCAGCATTTAACAATGACTTCTTAATGGCTACTAACTCTGGTATTCTTTTCAAAGACGGCATGACTGATCATGATAAAGAAGCTGCAATGTACCAAGCCGGCCACTATGAATTGGTTGCTTCCGCATTAGCTGTTAAGATTGGTCACAAGATCAACCCTAACTTCCAAATTGGTTGCATGATCAATTACTCACCTGTTCGTCCGCTCACTCCATCAAGCGATGATGTATTATTAGCTGACAAGTGGGAACAACGTCGTGATTGGTTCTCAGATGTCCATGTCTTTGGTGAATATCCAAATGCTGTTGAGGCTTACATTGAAAGAAATGGCTATCGTCCAGACATTACTGATGAAGACAGAATTGTCTTAAAGGAAGGTACTGTTGACTACGTAGGCTTCTCTTACTACCAAACTACTACTGTTTCAAGCGAAAAGATTAAGCCAGATGATTTAACTGACTTGGCTAAAGCAGTTGCTAAGAACCCTACTTTGATGCGCAGTGATTGGGGTTGGGAAATTGACCCTGAAGGTCTTAGAATTGCTTTGAACCAATTGCAAGATCGCTACCACAAGCCATTGTTCATCGTTGAAAATGGTCTTGGTGCTTACGACAAGGTTGAAGCAGATGGTTCAATTCACGATGATTACAGAATTGACTACTTGAGAAACCACATCTCTGAAATGGAAAAGGCAGTTGAACTCGATGGTGTTGACTTGATGGGTTACCTTCCATGGGGATGCATCGACTTAGTTTCTGCTGGTACTGGTCAAATGGACAAGCGTTACGGCTTCATCTACGTTGACAAGAACGACGCTGGTGAAGGTACTTTGAAGCGTTCACGCAAGGATTCATTCTTCTGGTACAAGAAGGTCATTGAATCAAACGGTAAAGATTTAGACTAAAAGTCCATCACGAATACACAAAGAGTTAGAGTAAAATCTAACTCTTTTTATTTTGGTAAAAAGGCTCAGTTATAGCTAGTTACTTATTGTTCAATTAAAAGTGCTGGTTTATAAACTATTTCTTAAGTCATCTTCCATGCTTTGACACAGTGTCACTAAAAAAGATATAATATACTTGTCAATTAAATTAATTGTATAGAAAGGACTTATATGATGACTAAAGCAAAAAGTGGCCTAAAAGACAAGATTATCGGCAAGGCCAAAGAAGTTGAAGGTAAAATTACTGACGACAAACTTCGTGAAGCCGAAGGCAAAGCCCAACAAGCTAAAGGCAAGCTTAAGGACAAAGCCGCTAAAGTTAAAAAAGACATACAAGAAAAGGACTGAGGTGAGCTAAAATGTTACATTGGCTATGGGCATTAATTGTTGGTGCTGTGATTGGTTTAATTGCTGGTGCTATTACCGGTAAGGGCAAATCAATGGGATGGATTGCTAATATTTTAGCTGGTCTGATCGGTTCATCACTTGGCGAATTATTACTTGGCAACTGGGGACCACAAGTAGCTGGAATGGCGATTATTCCATCTATTGTAGGAGCAGTTATCTTAGTATTAATTGTTTCTCTATTTTTAAGTAAACTTAACCACAAACATTCTTAAACGAATATCAAAAGCAAAAAAACAAACGGTCTTTTCTAAAGATCGTTTATTTTTAAATATTTACTACCTTCCGTAATACTTAACTTGGCCAAATGATTATAATTTCCATCAATAAAGTCACTTAACCATTCTGGATTAGTTTTAGAATAATCTCTTAGTGCCCAACCAATTGCTTTATTAATGAAAAATTCGTCACTTTCAAGATTATTTTCAAGGATTTGACTAAGTAAAGCAGTATTAATCCTATCTTTTCTAAGCAATTGATGTTCAATCGCAACTCGTCTTACCCACTTGTCAGGATCCTTTGACCAATCAAGCATTAATTGATCTACTCGTTGATCCTTTAATCCTACATAACCATAGAGCTTCATTAAACTGTCAATTGTGTCCCACCACTGCTTAGTTCGAACGTAATGCTCTATTTTAAATAAATCATCATAGCTGACATATTTCTCCATTGCAAGCAAATAATCACAAACAAAATATTGCATTTCACGATGCTTATCATTCCACGCTTGATCAAGTAAATCCCAATCGATCTGCTTTTTTCATCTTTTAAAATTTGGTGATATGCATCCCTACGCGCAGGTGATTTCAACCCATAAAAGACAAATTGATTGCGCAAATATTTAGCCATCTGAATTGCATTATCTTCGTTTGCTCTCTTTTCAAAATTCTTTTTTAAGCCTTCAATATTCATAAAATCATTGTACTAAAAAAGACCCAATTAAGGGCCTTTTAAATGGATATTTATCTCTTTTTAACTATTTTATTCACTAGGTTTGTAATCCTTATCGATAATCAAAACTGGCTTGATAACTTTACCTGAAACTGAAGCTTGGTTTGCTTCATTAATGTCTTCAAAGTCAAAGAACTTTTCAGTCTTTTCGTAATCAAACATGCCTAACTTATTGAATCTGATCAAACGAGGTACATCGATTTGAGGAATGGCATCACCCATGTTGACACCGATAACCTTCTTGTCACCAACACAAAGGTCATTCCAAGTTGAGAAGGTAAAGTCATGTGGAGTTACGGCAATAACTACAAGTGTACCACCTTGTGCTAAGGCATCCAAAGCTGGCTTCATTACTGCTGGCAAACCAGTAGTATCAACGGCATAGTCAACACCATAGCCATTAGTCAATTCTTGAATCTTCTTAACTGGATCTTCATCCTTAGAATTGATTGTATCAGTAGCACCTAATTCCTTAGCAAGTTCCAAACGAGAAGGAACAATATCTACGGCAATTACGCGGGTGCAGCCTGAAATCTTACTTGCCATCATTGCAGCTAACCCTACGGCACCAGTACCAAAGACAGCAATTGTTTGTTGGTTAGTCACAGTAGTGGTAGTAAATGATGATTGGTTGAACATATCTGAGATATGCTTACCATTTTCTTGGAATTGATCATCACCATCAAAACGAGTACCTGACAAATTGTATTTAGCGTAGTTACGACATTGAGTTGGAATACCTTGCAAACACTTATCACAAAGACCATCTGCATAGAAGGCCATTACAACGTGATCACCAGGTTTTAAGTTTTGGACTTCTGAACCAACTTTTTCAATAATACCTACACCTTCGTGACCTAAGATTACAGGATAGACTAGGCTTGCATCCCCTTTACGAATAGCTTCGTCTGAGTGGCAAATACCGCTGGACACCATATGTACTTGAACATCGGTTGGGCCAACATCATGTAATTCAATATCATCTTTAATTACGAAAGGATCGCCCTTTTTTTCAACAACAGCAGCTTTTATCTTCATAATACATGCCTCTTTTACTACTTACTTATCTATTCATAAGTCTTTACACTTTGTAAAAATGCTTACAATAGTAAAAATCAAGTTTGCAGTTTGATTAAGAAAATATCTGGGCAAACTTTTATCGAACTAAGAACCAGAAAAAGATTGGAACAAGCCAAATATTTATTGACCTCTAGTGACTACTCCATTGCGGAAATTTGCGACCTAGTTGGTATTCATAATTTAAACTCTTTTTATACCAAGTTTAAAAAGCAATATCATATTATGCCTAGTTACTATCGAAAAAAGAATTATTTGGATGATCATTTTCTCTGATCTCTTGCTAAAATAAAGATATATAGTTAGAAAGGTAAGATTTATGGAAAACATTTATTTTAATCACGATGGCAACATCGATGATTTAGTATCTTATTTATTACTCTTGCAAGCTCCTAACATCAAACTACTTGGCGTTGGGGCCATCGATGCTGATGGCTATATTGATCCTTCAGTTGAAGCCTGCCGTAAAATGACTGATTTATTCAATTTACGTGGTGATCAACTTGCTGTAGCTCGTTCAAATTCTAGAGCAGTTAACCAATTCCCACACGAATGGAGAATGGCTACTTACTCATTCAATTATTTGCCAATGTTGAACGAAAAAGGACACATTGATACCAAGCAAGCTGAATTGCCTGCTCACCTTGATATGGTAGAAAAAATTAAGCATGCCCAAGAACCAGTTACCTTAGTTATGACTGGTCCTTTAACTGACCTTGCCCGCGCTCTTGATGCTGATCCTGAGATTGAGAAAAACATCAAGATGCTTTACTGGATGGGCGGTTCACTCAATGGTCACGGCAACGTTGCAGTAGTCAACGCCGATGGCAGTCAAGAATGGAATGCTTTCTGGGATCCATACGCTGTTAAACGTGTCTTTGATTCAAACATTAAGATTCAAATGGTAGGTTTAGAGAGTACCGAAGAAGTACCATTGAATGATGAACTAAGACAACACTGGGCAAGCTTACGTAAATATCCTGCAATGGATTTAGTTGGTCAAGGATACAGTATGATCGTTTCTCTTCCATCAGCTGAATTATACTTATGGGATGTTTTAACTACTATTAGTGCGCTTTATCCTGAAGTTGTTGAAACAGAAACAGCTCATGCCAAGGTAATTACCGACGGGCTTAGTGCTGGTAGTTTTGTACGTGATCCAAATGGACGCGAAGTAACTTTGGTTACTAAAGCTAATAAAGATTTGTTCTTTAAGAGAATGGACGAAATTCTTGAAAGAACTAAGTAAACTACCAAGCAAAAAAATACAGGGAATGTAAATTGATACATTCTCTGTATTTTTTATTTATTAATCTATTTTATTAAATACGACCTTGAGTTAATTCAGCACGTTGTGTAAATTGAACGTAGAGGCTAGAACCAGTAACTGACATACCTTCAATTTCTCTTCTATTGAACGAGGCCCATTACTGTAGTTATTGTCATTAGCTAAAACATAAATGTAATTTGATGATGAGCCTAGTGATGATAACACCCTTAAATGTCTTTTTCATTTTTCCTCCAAATATAGTAACAAAAAAATTACAGACTCATTTTACCACTACTTATTCTATCTAAAAATAGAATATTGTTATTTTTCTGCCTTTTTCAGAGCATCTTTTACTGCTTCCTTAACCCCATTGGAAGTAAATGTAGCTCCGGCAACCGCATCAATGTTAGTCGACTGCTTAGCCAATATTTCATTTTCTATCTTACCTTTAGCTTTTTGACCATATTGTGGAGTCTTAGTAGATAGATCAAGATTGACAAAAGTTATTTTATTATTACTTATTTCTAATTTAGCTGTCACAAAGCCTGCCATTCCTCGAGCTTGTGCAGAATATATTCCATTTTTTAACATATTTTTTATCCTCTTTTTTAAAGGATATAAAAGAAAAAGTTACAATTAGGCATATCATTATTCGAATATAATTGATATACTAGCTTGTGGGTCAAAATGTTTTATAAGTCCTTATTATGACCCATTTACAGGTAGTAAGAATCCCCTTCTACCTGTTTTATTATAGCTTAAATAATTACAAATGTTATTATACTTTTTTAAGATCTTTTGAAATTTATGCCAAAAGGTCTTTTTTATACACTATCTTTAAACAGTTAAGTTAAAATTGATATAGGAGTTATTTTATTCAATTGAAGATGGTAGAAATGTATCCAGACAATAATATTCTTACATACCTAAAATGGCGGGGCGACGTTGATTTTAGCACATCACCTTTTAATGACATCGACGCCCTCGTCTTATCTATTTTTTCATATCTAGAATTACCAGATATTGTTGATAGTGGCAGTAAAACAATTACACTTGAAAAAGCCGCTAAAATCTATTTTACCGCAGATCATGAACGGACTGACGCTAAGCAATACCAAGATCTATTTAAATTAATGGCTAAAGCCGACAGATTCAAAGACGCAGAATTATCGTATTTTGTCAGCACCTTAACCGAACACACACAGTTTAGTGCCATTAAGATTGCATTAACTGACGGCACAAACTTCATTGCCTTCCGTGGTACCGATGATTCATTAATTGGCTGGAAGGAAGACTTTGAAATTAGTTTCAAGGTTACGATTGCCCAAAGACAAGCCGTCAAACTGCTTGAAAGGATTCTGAACGCAGACAACGAAGACTATTATTTAGGTGGTCACTCTAAAGGTGGTAACTTAGCCGAATACGCAGCGATTAATATGGAACCAAAATTGCGCAAGCGTATCAAACGCATTTATACTTTTGACTCACCTGGTATCGCCGAAGAAGTTGGTGCACAATTGCCAAGAAAATATCTGCAAAATACTTTGCGTCGGTTTGTGCCAGAATTCAGCGTTATTGGTCGTTTGTTTGAACCAGAAGGTATCAATCCTACAATCGTTAATAGTACGAGAAAGAACCTGAGTCAACATGATGCCTACAGCTGGCAGATTATTGGTTCTAATTTTGATACCAAAAGACACCGTAATCCTCAGTCACGCGTCTATAACCAATTAATCAATCAATGGATTGGTAATGCCACCTTAAAAGAGCGTGAATCATTGACTAACGATCTTTTCTCAGCTTTAGGTGCCGGTGGCGCTACTAAAATCAATGAATTGGCCAACAACGGCTTCGGTGGATTCGGTGCGATTTTGATTTCCTTAACTGACTCATCTAGACGAACCAGATTCGTATTTGGATCACTATTTTCATCGATTTGGCAAACAATTAAGAGTCGACAAATTATTAAGACGCTCTTTTCTACTGATACTATTGTTGGTTGGATCTTAGTTATCCTTGGTATTATCAGTTTGACTTTGCCACAATACGCTGTACGAGCATTTGGTGCGCTGGTTGCCTTCACTGGTATTGGCTTCAGCGTGCATCAGATATTGAATACTGCTAAGTCTCAGTTAAAAGATAGACAGAAGAATTTCTTTATTATCTCTTACTTAGTTGTATTTGCGCTTTCAACGGCATTGATTTCGAATAATCGCCTTTTAATCTTTTTAGCACACTATTTCTTAGGACTATTTTTGATCATCTACTCCTACGTTCGACTCAGAAGTATCATTTTGCGGCGGATACCTGGAGTATTTCGTAAAATCATAGTAGGCATCGAAGCGATCATTGCCTTTGCTTTAGGGATTGTCGTCATTGTAAATCCAAGAGCATTCGATCGCAAGTCAATCATTGCCATTGGTATTTTGTTAATTGTATATGGCTTCTTTAAGCTGATTGGTGAGTTATTCAGCCAGCGGCCTAAGATGCCAAAAAGTCATAGATAGACAAAAAGAAGAGTTTAATAACTCTTCTTTTTTATTGATCAAATATTATAAATAACTCCTACTAAACTAGCTAAAGCTAAGGCCCAGATAAATCCTATAAGTAAGGCTAAGAAAGAGGCCACAGTTTTATTTGTCTTTTTAGCCTGAATTGTCAATTTAAGTGCAACAGTTAGGTTATGAAGAGATATATTGCTTGAAGAGTTCTTCTGCCGTGTGATATTGGAGGATTCGGCGATGCTTAGACTCAAATCCAAGATAACAGCTAAGGATTTAAGTTATATTTTAGGTATCAGACAGCAATCTTTAAATGAAACGTTGCAAAAGCTAGAAAAAGAAGGCTACATTGTACGTACCCCATCCCCTAAAGATCGGCACGTCATGCTAATTAGTCTTACTGAAAAAGGTAATGAAATAAAGTCCGTACAACATGATTGTTTAGATGTACTTGATGAATTTTTTGATGAGGAATTAAAGCAATTCACAAGTTACATCGATCGCCTGTGTAAAGCCTGTGATCAACAAATTAAAACTATTGCTAGTCCCGAAGATGAAGCACGTTTTGACGAATTTCACGAGCAGATGCTCAACATGCGTAACAAAATAGGCAGTGAAAATTTCCAAAAAATGATGCGTCACAGTCGTGAAATGCCATTTGATGGTCTATTCCATCACCCATTTGACTAGGAGTTTTTTATGGATAGAAAACAAAATAATTTTAGCTTTAAAGACTTCTTCAGTCTGATCAACCAAATTTATCCTAAATATTGGCAACTTGTTGTGGGAATCATTCTTGGTTTTATTTCAACTGGAGCCAGCCTTTTTGTACCACAGCTTGCGCAAATAATTTTAAACACATCAGCACCAATCTGGTGGCCATTACTGCCATCATATTTATCGGTGGCCTAATCGTCGGCGCTCTTTACGGTTTAATCCTCGGCATTTTTGGTGAAGATGTAGTTGCTAAGTTGAGAAAAACGCTCTGGCAAAAACTGCTTCATTTGCCGATAAAATACTTTGACAATACCAAGACAGGTGAAATTAGTTCACGTTTATCGCCGTTCCACTGGTAGTTGTGGCTCTACTCCCAATCATGCAACAATCACGTAAAATCGGCCGTAAGCGCCAGGACGAACTAGCCAACTTTTCAAGCGATTCTACCAGTGTTTTAAGCGAAATTAGATTAGTTAAGTCTTCCAAAGGTGAACCAAAAGAGTTAAACGTTGGAAGCAATCGGATTTCTAGCCTCTACGGTATTGGTGTCAAAGAAGCATTCATTAATTCTTTAACCCAGCCAATTATTAATATGATGATGCTTTTATTCTTGGGAATTCTCGGCTACGGTGCAATCCGAGTAATGAATGGCTCACTTACGATGGGCACTTTAGTTTCATTTTTAATGAACCTCTTCCAAATCATTAGTCCAGTAATTATCATCAGCCAATTCTTCAACGAATTATCTAAGACAAGTGGTTTAACTCAGCGGATCAATTAAATGCTCAATGAACTGAAGAAATTGCTCAAGATGAGCAAAATGTAGATATCACCAACAAAGAACTTAAATTCGAACACGTCGATTTTTCCTACAAAGATGGCAAGCCAATCCTGCATGATATCAATGTTCAAGCCAAACCTAACACGGTCGTTGCCTTTGCCGGCCCTTCAGGAGGCGGCAAATCTACTATTTTTTCATTAATTGAACGTTTTTACAAACCAACTGCTGGTGAGATTACGATTGGCGGAGAAAATATTGATGAAATCAGTTTGGAAAATTGACGTAAACAAATTGGATTAGTTGGTCAAAATTCCGCTGTCATGCCGGGTACTATTCGTGAAAACTTGCTTTACGGGTTAGAACGTGAAGTTAGCGACGATGAATTATGGCAGGCACTTGATATGGCCTATGCCAAAAACTTTGTTCAAGAAATGGATGATCAATTAGACACTCAAATTGGTGAACGCGGAATTAAGCTTTCTGGCGGTCAAAGACAGCGAATTGCAATCGCCCGTGCCTTCTTGCGCAATCCCAAGATCTTAATGCTTGATGAGGCAACCGCCAGCCTTGACTCAGAATCCGAAGCAATGGTGCAAAAGGCCTTAAGTAGTCTGATGAAAGACAGAACCACTTTAGTTATCGCCCACCGTTTAAGTACAATCGTTGATGCTGATACGATCTATTTCATCGACCATGGCACCGTCTCTGGATCAGGAAAGCATGAAGAATTAATCAAATCTACTCCACTTTACGCAGAATATGTAAAGAATCAATTTAAGAAATAATCAAAAAGAGCTCAGTTCAAATGAACTGAGTTTTTTTGAGTGCTATCTTTTAATAAAAGTACCAGACTTGATGTGCTTTAAAATACCATAGCCAACACTCTTAATATGATTCTTGCTGCCATATGGTTGATTCAAGAACATCACAATCCCGTTCTTATTGTCCTTGGTCAATTGCATCCAGTTAACAAAGTGCGTATCGCCAAAGTTACCATATGCCAATTTTAAGGTGCCACCCTTCTTAAGATAAAAACCACCTGAATAGGTATTTACCTTAGAGTCTAAATGTGCCATGTAACTAAATTGGTTAGCTGATAAGATCTTGCCGTTATACATCCCTTGTTGAATCTTGTAATAATCGCCTGCAGTAGAGAACATATTGCCAGCACCAGGAAGCTGAGACACTACATTGGCATTTGCGTAGGCTGCACTACGATAGTTTTTACCATTGCGATACAAATATGAAATGGCATCAGTCTTTGAACGTGGAATGCTCTTATAAATATAAGTATGGCATAAGTGCAATGGCTTAATGATTCTGCTCTTTAGGTTAGCCGCATATGATTTACCAGTAACATTACGAATAATTCCCGCTAATAAAACATAATTAGCATTATTATAGTTAAAACTATTTAATCCAGTATTACCTGACAAATTTGCTCTGGCAACGGTCCAATTAATTGCGCCACTTTCAGAGAATCTGACGCCGTAACTTGATTCTGTACCACTCACATTAATGCCTGAAGTATGGGTCATTAATTGACCTACTGTAATCTTAGAAGAATTTTTTAATAATGGATACCAACGAGAAATCTTGGTGTTCTGTGAAAACTTACCTTTATAAATAAGTTGTGTAATCATGGCCGCTGTAACCATTTTTTGTAGTGAGCCAACTGGATAAACCAACTTGCTGCTGCCATTTTTTAGATGACGCTTATAATAGCCGTACCCTATATTAACAGTCTGACGATGACCATTTTTTACGATAACGATTGAACCACGTAAATGGTTTTTCCTCATTGTTTTCTGGGCATAGCTACGCAATTGCTTATTACTATAAGCCGCCTTTATCGATTGTGTATTAAATAAACCGCAAAAGACAATGACTAATGCGGTTAAAAATAACCAGAATTGTTTCTTATGTTTCAAAATAAAGTACCCTCTTTGTCTTAAATCCTGGACTATTTTACCACAAAGAAAAAAAGCACCTAAGTGCTTTTTTCATATTTTCAATTAAATCAAGTTCATCTTAACCAAGTATTCCGCATTTTCAACGGTATTCCAAGCAGCACCCTTAAGCAGGTTATCTGCTACGACCCACATGTTAAATGCGCCTTTGTTTTCATAATCTGGACGAATACGACCTACAAAAGTCTCGCGCTTGCCTTCTGCGTTAATTGGTTGTGGGTAAATTTGATGCTTAATATCATCTTGTAAAACCACACCTGGGAAGTTTGCGACAGCATCCATGATATCTTGCGCAGTAGCACTTTCATCTTCAACAGTGAAGTAAACACTTTCGCCGTGGGCAATTGGCACAGGAACTCTAACACAAGTGGCGGTTACCTTGATGTCCTTAGCATTCATATCGCCTAACATAATTTTCTTAGTTTCGTGAATCATCTTCCACTCTTCATGTGAATAGCCACTGTCTTCTAAGACATCGATTTGTGGCAATAAGTTAAATGCCAATGGATAATGCTTCTTGTCACCCTTAGTTGGTAAAATTTGGGCGTCTTTTTGCATATCCTTGCCATCTAAGTAATCTTGCGCTTCCTTCTTTAATTCATTAATGGCAGCTTGACCAGCACCAGAAGCAGCTTGATAAGTTGAAACAATAATTTGCTTTAAACCAAATTTTCTTCTGATTGGTTCAAGAGCCATCACCATTTGAATTGTAGAACAGTTTGGATTGGCAATAATGCCATGATGAGTCTTCAATGCCTCAGGGTTAACTTCTGGCACAACTAATGGCACGTCTTCTTCCATTCTGAAGGCACTAGTATTGTCGACACAAACTGCACCTCTTTTAACAGCTTCTGGTAAAAACTTCTTAGAAACGGAGCCACCTGCTGAAGATAAAACTAAATCGATACCATCAAAAGAATCAGGCGTAGTTTCTTCAACGGTTAAATCTTGATTTCTAAATTTTAAAACAGTACCTGCTGAACGACTAGAAGCTAATAACTTGACGCTTTTTACTGGAATGGTTGACTTAGCTAATTGATCAATCATTCTTCTACCAACAGCACCAGTAGCACCTAAAATTGCAACATTATATTCCTTAACCATTATTCGTCCTCTTGTAAAAATTTCTTCATTCGCTTCATTGCTTCATGCAAGTTTTCATCACTTGATGCATAAGATAATCTGACATAGCCTTCACCACCAGGGCCAAATGCGCTGCCTGGAGTGATGCCTACCTTTTCTTTAAAAGCTAGATCCAACGCAAATTGCATATCATCTTGACCATATTTAGCGGGAATTTTAGCAAAGATGTAGAAAGCACCATCAGGTTTAACTGCTTGCATCCCCATCTCGGCTAATTTCTTTAAAACATAATCGCGTCGTTTTTGATAAACCACACGATATTGTTCTGGATCATCTAACCCATGCTCAAGTGCTTCAATTGCGGCAGCTTGTGATGAATCCGTCGTAGTCGTGACCATAAGACCATGAACTTTACCAATTTCTGCCATAATTTTTGCAGGTCCGGCAACATAGCCTAAACGATAACCAGTCATCGCATGTGATTTAGATAAACCAGAGATATAAATTGCTCTTTCTGGAATTAAGCTGGCAATTGAAAAGTGTTTTACACCGTAAGTCAAAGTACTGTAAATTTCATCTGTAATAACATACAAATGATTTTCTTCAATTACCTTAGCTAAAGCTCTGATTTCATCTTCGCTATATTCAACTCCAGTTGGGTTGGTTGGATAATTCAAAATCACAGCTTTAATTGTCGGATTTTCTTTAATCGTTTCCTTTAATTTTTGTGGCGTTAACTTAAAACCATCCTTTGCCGTATTCATCAAAATATAATCGGCATCAGCCAGCGTAGCTACAGGCCAATACAATGAGAAAACCGGCGTAGGAATAGCAATCTTATCACCTGGATTGGTAATCGCATATAAAGTGGCATTAATCGCTTCCGTTGCTCCAACTGTTACTACGATTTCTGTTTCTGGATCATAATCAATGCCAGTTGCTTTTTTCAAATATTTACTGATGGCTTTTCTTAATTCAAGCTTTCCTTTTTGTGGAGCATAGTGAGAATCGTTATCTGCAATACTCTTGATCGCTGCCTGTTTGACATGCTCTGGAGTATTCATATCCGGTTCACCTAAGGTCAACTTGATAATGCCAGGAATAGTTGAAACTTTATTGTCGAAGATTCTAATTCCTGAAGCTTTTACGTTAGCAATCTTTTTGCTTAATCCTAAATCATTAGCTAATTCTGGCATAGGTTTCTCCTTTTATAAAATGTTTTCTAGTCCAACTACCAACTCATCGAGTTGATCAACTTTTTCTAAGGCTACTTTAACGCCGCCCATAAAACTTTCACGGTCAAAAGAATCTTGTCTGATAGTCAAGGCTTCACCAGGTCCACCAAACAAAACTTGTTCATGTGCAATATAGCCCGGCAAACGAACTGAGTGAATCTTAATCCCTTGATAATCTCCACCACGGACATTTTCTAAAGTTTCTACTTCATCTGGTGCCGTTTCATGTTCTGGTCTGTTTTGGGCAATCATCTTGGCAGTAGCTAAAGCAGTTCCTGATGGAGCATCCTTTTTATCTGCATGGTGCATTTCAATAATTTCAGCATCAGGGAAATATTTAGCCGCTTCTTTAGCAAATTTCATTAAAAGTACGGCTGACATGCCGAAGTTTGGTGCAATCAGGCCACCTACTTTTTCTTTTTGCGAAATTTTAATTAATTCTGCTTCTTGCTCATCGCTCATTCCAGTTGTACCAACTACTGGAGAAATATGATGCTCTAAAGCAAATTTAACATTGTCATATACGGCTTTAGGCGTAGTAAAATCAATCCAAATATCTGCTGCTAGATCAGGAATTTCAGCTAAACTTTGATAAATTTTAGCCCCTGCTGGTAAATTGTATTTTTGCGGATCGTTTGTAGCTGTGGGTGACATCCCCGCAACTAATTCAAAGTTATCTAAGCTATTCACCAAATTGACGGCTTTTTGTCCCATCGCACCAGTAAAACCAGCAACTAATACTTTTTTAGTCATCTTCTAGTTCCTTTCCTAAATCAAGTGGTAACTTTTGCATTAAAGCATTATCAGCTAAGCCTAAATGCTTTGCCAAACTTGTTTTTTCATCATCATTTAAACTTACTAGTGGCAAGCGGCAGCCACCCATATCAAAGCCTTGAGCACTAAGTACAGCCTTAACTGGTGAAGGTGATGGATACATAAATAATGCTTGCATCTTTGGTGTTAACCAACGCTGAATTTTTGCGGCCTTTGGATAATTTCCTTCATATAAGGAGTCGTACATTTGACGCATTTCCTTAGTATAAATGTGACTTGCAACTGAAATAACGCCGTTAGCACCTAGAAGACGTGCGGTTAAAGCCTGAGTATCTTCTCCTGTAAAGACTTGGAAATCATCATCTTTATGATCAATGATGTATTCTAATTCTTCCAAAGAGGCACATTGTTTGATTCCTTTAATATTCTTCAAATGCGATAATTGAACGATGGTCTCTTTTTCCATCTTGACGCCAGTTCTGCCTGGAATGTTGTAAATAATGATTGGCATTTGCGTCTTGTCATTAACAGCAGTAAAGTGAGCAATCATGCTACGTTGGTTGGGTTTATTGTAAGGTGGCACAACCACTAAGGCATAATCAATGCCATCGATTTTTGCCACTTCATTAGTAAATTTAATCGTTTCTTCCGTGTTATTGCTTCCTGTACCAGCAATAACAGGTACACGGCCATTAACAATTTGACCAAAATGTTTGTACAAAGATATTTTTTCATCATGACTAAGAGTAGGAGTTTCTCCAGTTGTTCCTCCCACAACAAAGCCATTGCATCCCAAATTGATTAAACGATTGACTAATTTTTCTAAAACGTCAAAGTCAATTTCATTATTTTCGTCAAAAGGCGTTGCAATCGCCGTTAATAAATCAGAATCAATTAATGTAGCCATCTTATTTCTCCATTCTACTAATTAAAAATCCCTTAATTGTATCAACGCCGCGCTGAATGCTCTTTTCATCCGGATTAAGCGTAGCTGAATGAAGTTCCGAATCAGGATCACCCACGCCTAGCCAAAACATCGTTCCTGGAAACTTGGCAAGCAAGAAGCCGAAGTCTTCTCCAGTCATTTTGGGTTCGGTCTCAATGTAATTAACATCCTTATTTTCTTTCATATAAGAAATAAAGTTTTGCGTTAATTTTGGATCATTTTCAACAGGCCAGTAGCCTCCTTGATTTAAGTCTAATTTAACTTGCATATTGTAGCTGCGAGCAATTCCTTCACATAGGTCGCGCAGTCTTTGATCAATTTTTAAGATCATTTCTTGCGTTAAGCCCCGCAGGGTTCCTTCAATTCTCGTGTGACCAGCAATCACATTTCTAATTGTACCTGCTTCAACTTTACCTAACGTAATTACGCCACTTTGAATTGGATCAATACTGCGTGAAATAATCGTTTGGATCTGCATAATCAAACTAGCTGCCGCAACAACCGTGTCATTAGCGTTTTGAGGGAAGGCAGCGTGACCGCCTTTACCAAAAAGATCGACGTTGATCTCGGTAGTTCCTGCAAACAAAGTACCCATTCGGCAGCCAATGCTCCCAGCTGGCAGGGCTGGATTATCGTGTAAGCCATAAAATTCATTGGGTTTAAATTTCCCTTGGAAAATACCCTTTTCATAGGCCTGCTTGCCACCACTTTCACTTTCTTCAGCCGGTTGGAAGAAAAACAGCAGGTTATCTTTTGGTTGCTGTTCACTAAAGTAGCTCAGTAGCCCTATTGCTACACTCATATGAATATCATGACCACAGGCATGCATTATGCCAGGAGTTTTTGAAGAAAATGGCAAACCTGTTTTTTCAGTAACTGGCAAAGCATCGATATCTGTTCGATAACCAATTGTTCGTTTAGGATCCTTGCCTTTGACTAAAACCAATAACGCTGTTGGTAAGCTTTCCGGTGTTTTGATCGTTAAATAATCTTGTTTAAAATTTTGAATTACTTCCAATAAATATGCATGAGTTTCTTTTTCCTGTAAGGCAAGTTCAGGAATTTCATGCAAATGTCTTCTTATTTTAATTAATTCATCTTCAGTTAAAACTGCCATGTTAAATCTTTCTTAGATCATCCTCAAGACCAGTCTTACTCTCGGTCTTTTCGTCAACTTTCTTAATCACTCTAGCAGGAACACCAGCTACCATCGTATGTGGAGCAACATCCTTAGTAACCACAGCACCAGCCGCAATTACGGCACCTTCACCGACATGAACTCCTTCGATTACTACGGCATTGGCTCCCATAACTACATTATCTTCAATTACAACTGGTTTAGCTGAAGCAGGTTCGATGACACCAGCCAAAACACTACCAGCTCCAATATGACAATGTTTACCAACAATGGCACGGCCACCTAAGACGGTACCCATATCGATCATCGTATCATCTCCGATTTCTGCACCGATGTTAATAATGGCCCCCATCATAATTACGGCATTTTTACCAATTGCTACTCGATCACGAATGATTGCACCGGGTTCAATTCGAGCATCAAACTTCTTTAAATCAACTAATGGAACAGCTGAATTTCTAGCTTCATTTTCGATGTGATAATCAGTAATCAGGGCTTTATTTTCCTTTAAAAATGGTTCAACGTCTTTCCAGTCGCCAAAAATCACACCAAAATCTTTTTCGGTAAAGTTCTCAATTTCTTCAGGGAAATCAAGTTGATCAATCTCGCCTTTAATAAAAACTTTTACCGGCGTCTTCTTTGGTGCATTGCCAATGTATTCAATAATGCTTTTTGCGTCTAATTCTGACATGCTTTTACCTTCCTATTATTTATTTTTATTAATCTTCATATGATTGATCTAAGTGGACTAAGTCTTCTAAGCTTTCTCTTTTGATAACTAGTTTTGCCTTGCAATTTTCGACAAAGACAACTGCTGGACGAGGATTACGATTATAGTTTGAAGCCATTGAATAACCATATGCTCCAGCATCAAGCATGGCCAACAATGAACCTGATTTGGTAGCTGGAAGTGCTTGATCCTCTGCTAAAATATCGCCGCTCTCACAATATTTACCAGCAATTCTGACATGCTCAGTAAGTGGAGCTTTCGGATCTGTGGCCAAAACTGTTTCGTATTTTGCACCATATAATGCTGGACGAATGTTGTCTCCCATTCCGCCATCGACAGTGACATATGGACGATAACCTGGAACTACCTTGCGACTGCCTGTCGTGTACAAGTTATAGCCAGCAGGGCCAACTATTGAACGACCTGGTTCAATATCAATTTCTGGTACTGGAAATGCAGCTTCCTTAGCTTCTTTTTTGATCGTTTCAACGATTGCTTGAACGAATTCTTCAGGTTTTAATGGATTATCTTCAGCGGTATATTTAATGCCAAATCCGCCGCCCACATTGATCACCTTGGCTGTATAGCCGTATTGGCTACGCCAATTTTCAGCTACTTCCATCAATTTTTTAGCAGCCATCTCAAAGCCATTTAATTCAAAAATTTGTGATCCAATATGAGCATGAATCCCAACCATATTCATTCTAGAATTAGCTAAAACCTGTTCTAGAGCCAAATCGGCTTGGCCTGATTCAAGATCAAAGCCGAACTTGCTATCCACCTGACCAGTTTGATCGTATTCATGCGTATGAGCTGAGATGCCTGGTGTGATTCTCAACATCACATTAATTTTGGCATCTTGTTCACGAAGCACCTTGTCCAATAATTTAATCTCATGGAAGTTATCGATAATAATTTTGCCTACATGATTTTTAACGGCCATTTCAATTTCAAACAATGATTTATTGTTGCCGTGAAAACTAATTCGTTCTGTAGGGAAATTAGCCTTTAATGCAGTATAAAGTTCTCCTGCTGAAACGACATCAGTATATGCTCCCTCTTCATTAGCTACTTGATACATCGCAATACAAGCAAAAGCTTTGCTGGCGTAACTAACTGCGTAAGCAACTTTTTCTTTTTCAAATACCTTTTTAAAAGCTCTGATTTGATTGCGAATCTGTTCAACATCATACACTACTAGTGGCGTACCATACTTTTGAGCTAACTCCACCGTATCGACACCACCAATAGTTAAATGTCCTTTTTCATTGATCTGATTTGCTAAAATTTGAGGATTCATGTTTCTGCTCCATTCTTATTTTGCCGAAACGCTAATCAAAAAATCCATTGTCTGCGCCAAACAAACAATGGATTAGTTTTTGCTTAATCTAATGGTCGATAGCGCTCCGCGATTAATTCGCGACAGTTCGCAACCTCTTCGATTGCGACCCAGCTTAATTCTTTGGCTTGAATAAGCTTCGGCAACTTCCCCTTTCACAATTAATCTTCATTGTGCCTAACTCATAATTGCTACTCTTGTCAGCTGCACCTCTATGATTTAACTGTAGTCTACAGTTTTATGAAATTTTAGTCAACAATTTTATTATAAAAATTTAATTTAATTTATATTTACATTATTATTCACGTTATTTTTGCACTTGATATTATCGCTATTTAGTTGCATGATTAAAAAATAATGCTAAAATTCAACTAAAATTTAGTCTAACTTTATTATTTCAAATTAATGATTTTTGAAAATCATTACTAAGGAGTTAATTTTATGAAAGTCGTAAAATTTGGAGGCAGTTCTTTAGCCAGTGGCTCTAGTGTTGAGCAAGCATTAAATATTATTTTAAGTGATCCTCAAAGACAAGTTATCGTAGTTTCCGCACCAGGAAAACGAGAAAGTGGCGATATCAAAGTCACCGATCTTTTAATTAAATATGCAAACGAAGTCTTAAATAAACAAGATACAACTGAAATCGTTAAGCAAATTTTCGCTCGTTATCAAGAAATTGGACATTACTTTGGTCTAAGCGATCAAAAGTTGCAAGTAATTAAAGATATTTTAGTAACTTTACCTGAGCAAACCTATCCTAATTCCGACTATTTAATG
This sequence comes from Lactobacillus sp. OTU4228, assembly GCF_001006945.1. Taxonomy (NCBI): domain Bacteria; kingdom Bacillati; phylum Bacillota; class Bacilli; order Lactobacillales; family Lactobacillaceae; genus Lactobacillus; species Lactobacillus sp. OTU4228. Next base: position 64,557 of record NZ_CDLD01000014.1, on the reverse strand, counting down.
GCTGCATTTAAAGCACACGGTGAACGTCTTAACGCCCGCTTAATCGCGCTAATTTTGCAGCATAAAAATATTAAAAGTAGATTTCTTGATCCAACTGAAGCAGGTTTGATCGTTACTGGTGAACCTAATGATGCTTTGGTTAATCCAGAAAGCTATTTGAATCTTGACCAAGTAAAAATTGCTAAGGATGAGCGCATTATCTTCCCCGGTTTCTTCGGTATTACTCCATCAGGCCATATTGCCACATTTTCTCGTGGTGGTTCTGATATTACAGGAGCAATTTTAGCTCGCGGTTTTCACGCCAATTTATACGAAAACTTTACTGATGTTAACGGAATTTTCGCTGCAAATCCTAATATCGTTGACCAGCCAGAGTCAATTAAAAAGATGACCTACCGTGAAATGCGTGAATTGTCTTACGCTGGCTTCTCCGTCTTCCACGACGAGGCCTTGATTCCTGCAATTCAAGGGCAAATTCCTATCAACGTAAAAAATACACATGAACCAGAAAATCCAGGAACAATGATTGTACCTGAAAAAGACTTTGAACCTGACAACACCATTACTGGTGTAACTAGTCAAAAGCATTTCTCTGCTTTATATTTGCACAAGTATTTGCTTAACAAGGAAGCTGGTTTTACCCTGCGCATTTTGCAAATTTTATACAATCACAACGTTCCTTATGAACACATGCCATCCGGAATTGATGACATTACCATTATTTTCAACAACGACTTTTTAAATGATCAATTAATCGATCAAATTTGCAACGAAATTCAAGCAACGATCAATCCTGATCAACTCGAATGGATTGACGATTATGCTATCATCATGATTGTCGGCGAAGGGATGAAAAAAACGCATGGCGTAAGCCGTCAAATTCTAGACTCTTTAGATGAACAAGGAATTTCTCCACGCATGATCAATCAAGGTGCATCCCAAATCTCAATGATGATCGGTACCAAAAAAGAAAAAGCTGATGAAGCAGTTAAAATTATTTATCAGCAATTTTTTAATTAAGAAGGTGCAACATGGTTAAGTTATTAAAAGTACACGGCTCTCAAAATCATTTCTTTATTCTGGACCAAACCGAATTAGATAAGCCACTAACTGACGAAGAATTAAGAGACTTTACTAAAAAAATCACCAATGCTCAAATTGGTATTTTAAATGGTGCAGACGGCGTCTTAGCTATTAATAAACCCGTCCGTAAAGGCGCTTTAGCACAGATGCGGGTTATCAACGAAGACGGTAGCGAAGCTTCAATGTGTGGTAACGGTCTTAGAACTGTGGCTCGTTATTTGAGTGAAAAATACCAACAAGATCACTTCTTAGTCGATACAATGAATGCTAGCTTGCGTGTTCATAAAGAAAATGACTTTGCTAAAGACGTACCAGCTTATTCAGTTGAAATCTCGCCAGTCAGATTTAACAAAGAGGCCTTGCCCTTCACTAATTTAGGACATGACCGCATAATTGATAATTTTGTACCGGAACTTTATCCTGGTCTGCGCTTTACTTCTATTGCCGTACCTAACCCTCACCTAATTAGTTTTGTTAACCAAGAACAAATTTCTGGCCCAATTTTGGGAATCGTCGGTAAAAGATTAAATAGTGAAAATCCTTATTTCACTGATGGCGTTAATGTTAACTTTGCCCAAATTTTAGACAAAAACAAACTGTTTGTTCGTACCTATGAAAGAGGCGTTGGTTTTACCAATGCATGTGGTACCGGTATGTCGGCTACTTCATTAGCCCTTTGGTTAACTCATCCTGAAATGGTTGATACTGATTCACAAATTGATGTCTTCAACCCTGGCGGCATGGTTAAGACTAAAGTTCATTACGATAATAATGAATACTGGATTGAATTAACTGGCAACGCCACCTTTACTCATCAAATCACCATTTCTGAAAACGATTTGCATCGTAACAATTTAGAGAATGTGCAAATTTCAGAGACTAATGAGCAACAAGCCTACGAACACTTTGTAGACAGTTTGCCGAAATATAATGACATCACCACTTTAGCGTAGAAAAAAGCCTGCAAAAGCAGGCTTTTTATTTTGCTTAAATTTAATCCAAATCTTTTAGTCCATGTCTCTTTTTAGAAACGCGGTAGAAAATGTAAGCTACCAAACCAAAGAAGATTGGACCAAAAGCAGTCCAGAATGCTGTAGCATATCTGTGTTCAAGAACCGGCTGCAAAACAGTAAAGAGAATACCCGTGCAGACAATAAACTCAACAAAGACGACCAAAGCTACAGTCCATTTATAGTTTGTAAATACTCTAAATTTACGTGGATAATCCTTTTTAAGGAAGAATGGGAATGCACCAATTAAGAAAATATATGGTGCTGTGGCTGCGACATTCCCCATATCTGTCAAAATCTGATAGAAACTGGTTGCTGCACTACCACCAAAGGAAACCACTGCGATCAGCAAACATACAAAAATTGTTTGTGCCCACATTGCATTAGCTGGAATACCATGCTTGTTTAATTTGGTAGCAGCTTTAGGCCAGAGTCTTGGGTCTGAACCCATAATAAATGATTTAACTGGTGAGTAAAGCAATACGAAGAAGGCACCCATCATGCCCATTAAACCCGATAAGGCAATAGCTCTAGTGAAGACTTTACCAATCATCAAGCTAGTATGAGGGTCAAGATTCAAAGCATGACCAAACGCTTTACCCAAGGTTCCATAAACCACGTAAGTGATATTACCGGTATTGGCTCCTGTTTCAACGATATCTTTTTGATAGTTGACTGAAAAACCAGTCATAAAGATCATCAAAACATAAGAAATAATCGTAAATAAACTACCAATAATCAAACCCTTTGGGAAGTCCTTTTCTGGATGCTTCATACTATCGATTACACCACCGACAGTCTCCATACCACCATATGCAAAGACGGCATAGACAACAAAGGAAATGATTGTGATCGGAGTTTGGAAGTCCTTGTTAGGTGAGACAATAAAGCTTTGCCAGCCATTGATTGGTTGTGCTAATTGTCCGTGGTTCATAATAATTACTACTAAACTAGAAATAATGAAGACCAAATTCATTCCAATCATGAACCACCCACCAATTGAGGACATGAGCTTAATTCCAGTCATCCCTCTTGAAGAAAGATAAGTAGACAAAATCATGAATAAAATGGCCAAAACACCAATCAGTTGGGTGCCATGTAAGCCAAATAGATCCCAACTTTGAGTGGTATCTTTACCAAAAACAAGCGCAGAAATCGAAATCCATAGTCTAGATGCGCTTGAAACCAACCATAGTACCCAATTAGCAAGCCAAACAAAAGTCCCAATAAAGGCCCATTTTTCGCCAATTGAACCTGCTAACCAAGAATAAATACCCCCTTTGGCATCATGAAAGGCAGAACCATATTCCGCCATCATTAATCCAGCCGGGAAAAAGAAACAAATTCCGGCTAAAATAAACCAAATAATTCCGGCATATGTCATTTGCCGGTACGAAACAGAGACATTACCAAAACCATAAACCGTCGTAATGATCATCAAAACGAGGCTCATAGTGGTTAGTGTCTTTTTCGTCTGTGTATTTTCATCATCCAAAACAATAAACCCTCTACTTTCTGTTTACCTCCTTATTTTATCATTGATCTTTTTAACCGCATTCATTCTAATATTTGTCTTATGATACAAAAAAAGCATTGCTCTTTTGAGCAACGCTTTTATTGATTGATCTTGTCTTCAATCCAATCTCCTAATTCAGCTACATGTAATTTAGTGACTGAACTAAAAGTTAAGACTGTTACGTGATCATAATTAAGATCTAAGTTCTTTTTCAAACCTGACATCACTTTATTGGTTTGGCTCTTCTTGATTTTGTCCATTTTCGTGCAGACAACTAGAATTGGGATATTTAGATATTGGGCATATTCATACATCGCAATATCATCCTTAGTCGGTTCATGACGACTATCGATCAAGATGATCAACCCTTTTAGATTAGGTCTTGTCTCCAAATAGTCTTGGATCATTTCGCCAAATTCTTGTCGTCTTTTTTGGGAAACTTTAGCATAGCCATATCCTGGAACATCCACTAAGTAAAATTCATCATTTACTAGATAGAAGTTAAGGGTTTGGGTCTTACCAGGCTGTGAAGATGTTCTAGCCAAGTTTTTACGTTTAAGCAGGGTATTAATCAAGCTAGATTTTCCTACGTTCGAGCGGCCCGCTAACGCGATCTCAGGTAAATTATCCTTAGGATATTGACTTTCCTTTACAGCACTAACTGCATAACTGCTGCTTTTAATTATCATTGGCACTTACCTGAGAACTTTCGACGTCGTCTGAATTTTTACGAACAACGCGTGGTTTAGCATGTTTAGTTATTACGTCTTTTGTAACTTCAACTGATTCAATATCTTCTTCACTTGGAGTTTCATACATAATGTCCATAATTGAGTTTTCAATAATTGTTCTCAAACCACGAGCACCCATGTTTCTTTGAATAGCCAAATCAGCAATTGCCTTTAAAGCACCATCAGTAAACTTAAGGTCAACGCCATCAAGTGAAAGAAGCTTCTTATATTGCTTTACCAAGGCGTTCTTTGGTTCAGTCAATACTCTTACTAAGTCTTCACTGTTAAGCTTGTCCAAAGTAGTAATGATAGGAATTCTACCGATAAATTCTGGAATCATACCAAACTTAACCAAATCAGCTGTAGTCAAATGGCGAGTCCAATCATCAGCATCTACCTTATCAGCTTCGTTTTCAGCACCAAAGCCGATTGTCTTCTTGCCAAGACGATTCTTTACGATTTGTTCAATTCCGTCAAAGGCACCACCAACAATAAACAGAATATTAGTAGTATCCATCTTAATCATTTCTTGTTGTGGGTGCTTACGACCACCCTGTGGTGGAACAGATGCGATAGTACCTTCCAAAATCTTCAAAAGAGATTGTTGTACACCTTCACCTGATACATCACGAGTGATTGAAACATTTTCTGACTTCTTAGAAATCTTATCAATTTCGTCGATATAAATGATACCGCGTTGAGCACGTTCAATATCGTAATCTGCGTTTTGAAGCAATTTTAGCAAGATGTTTTCTACGTCTTCACCAACATAACCCGCTTCAGTTAAAGTAGTTGCATCGGCAATTGCAAAAGGCACATTCAAAATTCGTGCAAGAGTTTGTGCCAAATAAGTTTTACCTGAACCGGTAGGTCCAATCATTGCAATGTTAGACTTTTGTAATTCAGTTGATGAATCGACATCCATTTGACTGATTCGCTTGTAGTGATTATATACAGCAACTGACAACACTTTTTTAGCACGATCTTGACCAATTACATATTGATCAAGTTGCTTCTTAATTTCAACTGGTTTAGGTAATTCACGAGCTGTCTTAAGAGAATCTGCTCGTAATTCATCGTCAATAATTTTTTTAGCCAAGTCAACACATTCGTTACAAATATAAACGCCGTTACCGGCAATCATTTTCTTGACTTGGTCTTGAGTTTTACCACAAAAAGCGCATTTAATCTCTTCTTGTTCTGTAAACTGATTTGCCATTAACTTTTCCTCCTATATCTACCAAAAATTAGATTATCATACTTTAACTAAGATTGATAAATATTAGGCTTAAAAATCAAAAAAAGCGGCCTAAAGCCGCCTTTTTTTGAGGAATCAGCAATAAATTTTATTACTTGTCTTCCTTATTATCATCTAAGTCTTTTGCTTCAAGCTTTGCCTTAGCAACTTGCTTAGCATTATCAGTAATAAGATCCATAGCCTTACGTACAGTGATGTCGTGACTTAACATATCATCAGTTAAGGTGTTACGTACAGTCTTTTCATCCATGTTGTATTCAGAAGAAAGGTCCTTGATTTCCTTATCAATTTCGTCCTTAGTTGCCTTAAGGTCTTCTGCATCAACAATAGCTTCAAGAACTAAGTTAGTCTTAACTCTTTCAGCAGCGTTCTTAGCAAATTGTGAACGTAATTGTTGTTCGTTGGTGTTAGTCAACTTGTAGTAAGTTTGAGGATCGATACCTTGACGTTGCATGTTGCCCAAGTATTGGTTCAATTGAGTATCAACATCTTCTTGAATCATTGCGTCAGGAATTTCATCAACAGTAGCGTTCTTTACAGCACCTTCGATAGCAGCTTCTTGGATTGCGTCCTTAGCAGCTTCTTCCTTTTGTGCCTTCAAGTCCTTCTTGATCTTGTCCTTTAATTCGTCAAGAGTATCTACAGAGTCATCAACGTCCTTAGCAAATTCATCGTCTAACTTAGGAAGTTGCTTTGACTTAACTTCGTGGATCTTAGTTGCGAAGTGAGCTTCCTTACCTGCTAAGTCCTTTGCGCCGTAATCCTTAGGGAAGGTTACAACAACATCAACGTCGTCACCTGCTTCGTGACCAATAAGTTGATCTTCAAAGCCTGGGATAAATGCACCTGAACCTAATTCAAGTGAGTAGTTTTCAGCTGAGCCGCCTTCAAATTCCTTACCGTCAATAGTACCCTTGTAGTCGATAGTTACAGTATCGCCTTTTTCTGACTTACCCTTCTTAAGAACAAGTTCAGCGTTTTGTTCACGACGCTTGTCAAGTTCAGCATCAACGTCCTTTTGGTAAATACGAGTATTTTGCTTAGGAACTTCAATACCCTTGTAGTCGCCTAACTTAACTTCTGGTTCTACAGTAACAGTAGCCTTCATAGTCCAGTCCTTACCCTTGTCCATTGATACAGGAGTAATTTGTGGTTGACCAACTGCAGCAATACCTGCTTCCTTAACAGCAGCAGAATATGCATTTGGTAATACGATGTTTAAAGCATCTTCATATAATGCTTCTTCACCGTAGTATTGATCAAAAATTACACGAGAAACGTGGCCCTTTCTAAAGCCAGGAACACGCAAGTTTTTCTTTACTCTTCTAAATGCTTGGTCTAAACCTAATTTAATTTCATCTTGTGAAATATCAAAAGTAAGTTCACCGGTTGTCTTACCGGTTTTTTCCCATTTTACAGACATTAATAAAATACCTCCAATGTCAAGTTTGAGTTTGCTTCTTGCATACTAAGTTATCTTACCTTAAACTAGCACAAAAAACAAATATCTAAAAGAAAAAAGATGCGCTCCAGTGAAGAAGTGCATCTTTTTTTACTATATCGTTAGAAATTAGTCAAGGATTTCAGTAACCTGACCGGCACCAACGGTACGACCACCTTCACGGATGGTGAACTTAGTACCCTTTTCGATGGCAGCTGGCTTAATTAAGGTAACAGTGAATTCAGTGTTATCACCAGGCATAACCATTTCAGTACCTTCTGGCAATTCGATTTCACCAGTAATATCAGTGGTGTGGAAGTAGAATTGTGGACGGTAGTCTGAGAAGAATGGGGTGTGACGACCACCTTCGTCCTTCTTCAAAACATAAACTTGACCCTTAAACTTCTTGTGGGTTTGGATTGAGCCTGGAGCAGCCAACACTTGACCACGAACAACTTGGTCACGGTCGATACCACGAAGCAATACACCAACGTTATCGCCGGCTTCACCTAAGTCCAAAGTCTTGTGGAACATTTCCAAACCAGTAACAACTGACTTAAGAACCTTGTCTACCAAACCAACGATTTCAACTTCGTCACCGATCTTAACAGTACCACGGTCGATACGACCTGAAGCAACAGTACCACGACCAGTGATAGTGAATACGTCTTCAACTGGCATTAAGAATGGCTTGTCAGTTTGACGTTCTGGAGTTGGGATGTATTCATCAACGATGTCCATCAACTTCAAGATTTGTTCTTGAGCTTCCTTGTCGCCTTGCAAAGCCTTCAAAGCTGAACCACGAACAACTGGAATATCGTCGCCAGGGTAATCGTATTCAGTTAACAAGTCACGAACTTCCATTTCAACTAAGTCGATCAATTCTGGGTCGTCAACCAAATCGCACTTGTTCAAGAATACTACGATGTAGTTAACACCAACTTGACGAGCAAGCAAAATGTGTTCACGAGTTTGTGGCATAGGACCATCAGTTGCAGCAACAACTAAGATAGCACCATCCATTTGTGCAGCACCGGTAATCATGTTCTTGATGTAGTCGGCGTGGCCTGGAGCGTCCATGTGAGCGTAGTGACGATTTTCAGTTTCGTATTCTACGTGGGCGGTGTTAATAGTGATACCACGTTCCTTTTCTTCTGGTGCAGCATCGATTTGTGAGTAATCTTCAGCCTTAGCCAAACCCTTTTCAGCTAAAACAGTAGTAATAGCCGCAGTTAAAGTGGTCTTACCGTGGTCAACGTGACCGATAGTACCAATGTTTACGTGTGGCTTAGTTCTAACGTAATGTTCTTTTTCTGCCATTAAAATGACCCTCCTGTAAATTTGCAAGAAGTCCGTTGAGATAAGTTAACGGATAATTCTCTGTTGAATATTGTACTACTTTCTTCGGCAAATGCCTAGTAAAAAAGCTTAAGCTAACTTGCCTAACGAAAATATCCTTTGCTAATTATACTAAATAGTTCAAAAAAGTAAACCTTTTTTGCTTATTTTTATTTAGGTAAGTGCTGATAAATCTTATTAAACAATTTTTGGTGACTGCGGCCCTCTTTAGTTTGCAAAAAAGATACCAAATCACTAGCAAAGCTATCTGGTTCATCGACATATTTCTTCACTTTAGGATATAAACTACCAACAACCAAATTAGTTTCTCCAATCATTAATGGTAATTGACTTGGATTATGCGCAAAGCGCGAACCGACTGCAGTAATTATTTCTCGATATGCTGGTTCCTTCTCTAATAAAAGCGTCTCTGCAGGAACAAATTCTTCTAAATTATCAACAACCCAAATTTTAAATGAATCCTTTAAACCCAATCGTACTAAATCTTCACACAGTGCCAATCGTACGGCAAAATCTGGTGTTGGATCTAAAAGTATACTTTGAGTAAAGGCCTTAAAATTAATTAGATTTAATTTATGCAAACTTTCAAAATCAGCCTGATTAACCTGCTTTTTCTGTTTAAATTTTTGCATAATCTGTTGCTGATCTTCTTCAGAAACCGGCTCTACCTTAACCGGCAAATCCAATCCCGTAATATGTTTCAGCTGCAAAGCTTCTATTAAAAAATGATTTTTTTGCAGAATTTTGCAATAGGTTTGATAAACTCGCTGATCTGAAAAAAGATCAGGCTCTTCTTTAATTAAAGCGTATGCCTGATCTTCTTGTTTATTAGCGCAATATAGCTCACAAAGTTGAAGAATTACATCTAGAGAATGTTCTCCTCGCAATGCTTCTTCTAAATTCTGAATAGCCGCTTCAATATCGCCTTTGCGCTTATTTTCTTCAGCAAGCTTCAATAAGTTTTTTTGACTAATTGACGTCATAGATCTTATTTTTCCTTGCTCTTAGTATTTTCTTTCTTTTTATTATTTGTTTGACGTTTAGAGTTTGACTTCTTGGCAGTATTATTGGTCTTGTTGTCATTTTGCGTCTTTTCATTGCGTTTTTGCATAGCACGATGACGGTTTTGGTTTACTTCCATGACAACTGGCAAAATTACTGGACGACGGTTAGTTCTCTTGTATAAAAACTTCTCCAAATCGCCACGAATGTCTTGCTTTAACTCTGTCCAATCAAACTTCTTATGTTCAAAGTTATTGTTGATTGCCTTCTTGATTACTTCAATTGAGTCGTTCATCAATTGACGGTTAGCCTTGATATAAACAAAGCCACGGCTAGTAACCTTAGGTTCCGCAATAATCTTTTTCTTCTTACGATCGATAGTTACAACCGCAATAAAGATACCATCGTCTGACAAAACTTCACGGTCACGCAAAACGATGTTACCAACATCACCAACGCCTGAACCGTCAATCATAGTGTCTTCGCCTGGAACTGGATCAGAAAGATAGAAATGCTTCTTCTTAAAGTCGTAGTCCAAGCAATCACCATTCTTGGTAATGTAAATATCCTTTGGATTCATGCCAGCCTTAACAGCTAAATCACGCACGATTTCAAGCAAACGATATTCACCAATTACTGGGATCAAGAATTTTGGCTTCAAAGTATCAATCAACAATTGAATATCACGACCAGTAGCGTGACCACTGGTATGAATGTTGCGGCCAAGTTGAATAACGGTACCACCAGCCTTATAAACCAAGTCACTGGTTTCGGCTACCATCGTTTCAACAGAGTGAGATGGTGTAGTTGCAATGAAGACTAAGTCGCCCTTATGAATAGTGATCATACTGTGACGCTTTTTAGCCATCTTTTGCAAAGAATTCAATGGTTCACCCATTCGACCAGTTTCCAAAATTACAGTCTTATTATTAGGAACGGTCTTTAAATCCTTAACACGCATCAAGAGGCCATCTGGTACGTCCAAATAGCCTAATTTCATTGAAGTTCTTACGATCTTAGCTAGGTCACGACCAGTAAGCAATACTCGCTTGCCTGTTGCCTTAGCCGCATTTAAAACCTCTTGTACACGATTCAAGTTTGAAGCCTTGGCAGCAACGATAATTCTGCCCTTAGCGTTTCTAAATACGTTAGTAACAAAATTACCGATATCTTGTTCAGAAGCATTAGGGAATGATGCTTCTGCATTAGAAGAATCACTTAAAAGTGCGAGTACGCCTCTGTGTTCAATCTCTGCCAAGCGATCCATATCAGTATGATAATTCTTAGCTGCTGTTGGATCGAACTTAAAGTCACCAGTATAAACGATTTCGCCTTCTGGAGTATGTACATCAATACCAAGTGAATCTGGAATTGAGTGTGTAGTATGGAAGAAAGAGATACTTGCATTCTTAAAATCAATTTCAGTATCAGCATCGATTACATGGAACAAACTATTCTTGCAGTGCTTGTTCTCACGTTGAACTTCAATCTTGGCAAGTTCGATACTTAATTGTGAACCAAACACTGGAATATCATACTTTCTCAAGATGTAAGGCAAAGCACCAATTGAGTCAGCATGTCCGTGTGTAATAAAAATACCTGCTACTCGATCTCCATATTGTTCAAAGAAATCCATATCAGGAATTACGACATCGATACCAAATAAAGAACTATCAGGGTACTTTAATCCGGCATCAAGGACAAAAATTTCATCATTAACTTGAACGGCAAACATGTCTTTCCCCTGTTCACGCACACCGCTCAAGATCATAATCTTAAGTTGATTAGCCATTATATTTCCTTTTCTATTTAAATATTCAATTTTCTTATGGATCAATTGATCACAACGTAAAAATAATCTGTTTCAATTTTAGCATAAACAAGGAAACAAAAAAAGCCAGCCAAGTGGCTGACTTCTTCTTTTATCGTTAGAATTAACGACGAAGACCTAACTTCTTGATCAATTCACGGTAACGGTTAATGTCGTTATCTTCTAAGTAACGAAGTAAGTTACGACGGTGACCAATCTTCTTAAGCAAACCAACGTATGAGTGGTGGTCGTGCTTGTGGTTCTTCATGTGTTCAGTCAAGTTGTTGATGTCTGCAGTTAAGAGAGCAACTTGTACTTCAACAGAACCAGTGTCACCTTCGTGAGTTGCGTATTCTTTAATAATGTTGTCTTTTTCAGTCTTTGAAATTGCCATAAAAAACTTCACCTTTCATATAAATAATTGCCACTAACAACGTTTATCGTCGGCGTGAGCAAATAAACAGCGTTAATGGTTCACGAAAATTATGATACACATTATTTTTTCAAAAAGCAAGCATAAATTACCTTGCATCAAAGATGCTTCTTAAGTATAATGTATGAAGTAAATTTCTAAATCATTGGAGGTGAATTTCATGCCACAAATCAAATCAGCTATTAAACGTGTTAAGACGCAAAACGCTGCTAAAGAACGTAACGCTTCTGAATTAAGCAAGTTAAGAACTGCTGTTAAGAAATTCAAGAACGCTGTTGAAACTGATAGTAAAGAAGACGTCTCCAAGTTGCATTTAGAAGCTGTTCGCGCTTTGGACAAGGCTGCTTCAAAAGGCTTAATCCACAAGAACAAGGCTGCTCGTGACAAGAGTCGTTTAAACAAATTAGCAAACAAGTAATTAATACTTATTACTAATCAAAAAAGAGAGAAGATCATAATTTATGATCTTTTCTCTTTTTTTGTTTTCTACACGTTTAAAACGAATAGTTTCAAGAAATTATCTTCGCGATAAGTACCATTCTTATAATTGAATTCCAAATCAATGGCATCTCGCAACAATTTTTCTAATTTACTAATCTTCACCCTATTTTTCAAAGCCAACTTAACTCGATATGGGTGAACGCCTAAATCTTTAACTATTTGTGGCTCACTGCGACCTCTTTGAGCTAAAATTTTAACTACTAACAACAGTTCAAGCTGATTTTCAAAGACAGCCAGCAATTGAATTGGAGACGTTCCTTCTCGTAATTGATTCTCCAATCGATCAACTGCTTCTTGATAATTTCGATTAAGAGCTGATTCCAAAATTGCAAAAATATTTTGTGCCAGTGACAAATCAACATTTTGCATGACGGACTTTTCAGTAATCTTGTTATCAGTAGCTGTCATCTTCAATTTTTGATAATTGCTCAGCACAGTATCCATCACTTGGTCGCTGCGCTCAATCAGAAGCTGCAAAGCAGATTGCGTAATTGTGTAACCTTCTGCTTTAATCAGTGCTTTAGTAATTGCACCTACTTCATAAGAACGGATTTTAGGTTCTACTACGTTGAATTGTTTTAAAACAGTCTTGGTGAGTTTTTTACGTCGATCCAGTTTTTCATATGAAGCTACAATTACGATCGTATCTTCTAAATCTGACAAATTCTCAAAAATCTTTATCAAGTCATTGATTTGCTTTTGATACTTTTTAGGTACTTTGGCTGTCAAAAAGAATGGATTTTTAACCATAATCAGTTTTTGTTCACTAAACAAACTTGATTCAGTCAAACTAGCAATCAGTTCGTCTAGCCCATCCGTTTCGCAGTCGATAATTACGTGTTCGCAGTCTTTAAATTGATCCTCTTTAGCATAAGACTTAGCGAGATAGTCATTGACAAAATCATCTTCACTCCAAATTAAAGTATGCGGATTATTATTATTATTTGTATTTTTAAATAAGGACAGTAAGGTCATTTTTTACCCCGCTTCAAAAAGCAATTAAATTCTGGTTCTTTCATTCCACCATAATACCAGCTAATCATACCACAGTCTTGAGTTGAAACCCACGGTATTTGTTGGTTGGCCAGTGTCGTCAAGGTTTCCTGATGCGGATGACCAAAACGATTATTGCGCCCGGCTGAGATAAAGACCTTCTTAGGATGAATCGTCTGCAAAAACTCCGGCTTAGAGGATGTCTTACTGCCATGGTGCCCTAACTTGAAATAATCTACATTAAGAGTCATCTTTTGCATTATTTCACTTTCTCCATCTTGACCCAAATCTCCTGTAAAAAGCCAGTTTTTATTAGCTAATCTAAAAAGCAAACTCAATGAATCCTCATTTTTACCTTCACCTGCTTGATAAGGATAAACGACATTGAACGTAATCTGTGGTTCCTTCACCTGCATCCCTGCTAGCAGTTCCACTAATTTAGTATTTTTAATTCTGCCATCAATTCTTTTTTGAAAAGAAGGATTCTTAAGCAAACCTTGTGCCATAAACAATTTCTTTACCTTAATCTGTTCCAATAATGGTCCTAAATCTCCCACGTGATCGGCATCTTGGTGAGATACAAACACGCCATCCAGACTATTAATTCCCTGGCTTTTTAAAAACGGGATCGTAATTCGATTGATCTGCGGTGTTACTTTTTTACCACTAAAATTAAGCTTGCCTCCTGTATCAATTATGTAGGCTCTGCGTGGAAAAGGTGTAGTAATCAAAATACTGTCACCCTGCCCTACGTCAATGAAGGTTACCTGCCCGCGCAATGGAAAATGAATCATGCTGAAGAAAACTGCATAAAAAACAGTTAAAGTTAGGCCGATCTTTTTACAATTAAAACTCCACTCTGGCTTTTCTCTTAAAGCGATAATTAAGGCAATTGACACTATCAGCAAAAGTAAACATTGCCACCAATTAATTTGACCAAAATCAAGCAAGCCCAATTTAGTTTGCGAAAGTCGTTCAATGAGTTGCTCGCCTAATTCCAATATCTTTTCAAAAAATGGTGCTAGCCGTTTAGTGAAACCAAAAGTTAAGACGTTAATGAATGCTAACGGCATAACAACCCAGTTGAAATATGGCACAACCAGCATATTGAATAAAACGGTCAAAAAGTTGATCTGATAAAAGAATAAAAGCAAAAGCGGCGTCAATAATAAGTTAAGCAAAACCGATTGCTTCAGCCCGTTAAATGAATCAGTCAATTGCAACCCCAACGCCAAAATATAACTTAACAGCGCACCGGCAGCCATAAATAATCGCGGTACAAATAGCAGATGAATAATACAAGTTAGGCCTAATAAATCAACTTGTGTGATGTGCAATCCTTTGTACTTGCTAACTCTACCTAAAAAATAAGTTAAGCTTGCACGGACAGAACCAGCTTGACCACTACTTAAAAAGATTCCCAATAATAGAATTATTACGCAAAACAAAAATGTTTCTTCATCGGTCATCTTTAAACTGTAACAAATCGTACTGATGATCAAGACATAGATACCAACATGCAAACCCGAGATACTTAACAAGTGAATAACGCCTAAATCGCGATAATTATTCAAATTTTCTTGATTCTCTTGCGCATTGTTTTCACCCAAAACCAATTCACTGGCAAAAAAGCCGAGCAACTGTGGCATCGTTTTAAAATATTTCTGCAGACGATAGCGCAATTGATGTAGTTTTCCTATTAAGTCAGGACGAAGAACACTCATTTGCATGCTAGTAAATTTAACTCTTTGAAAAATCTTTTTCGCTGCATAATAATTCTGATAATTAAACTCGCCAATATTCGTAGCCGGCTCAATCGGTTCACACTTACCTTCAATCTGACTCATTAAAATTGGTTGTCCGGTTTTTAATAGTCTTTTTTGTTCATCGTTAATTTTGCCAGCAATTAAAATATCTCCACCTTTAAAATGACCAGTACCTGACAGAAAATCATCCTTAACGCGAAGCTGATCAGGATAAATTGTTAGCTGACTTTGGCTATTCAAATTAAAATTTGTAGTTTTTTTATTCAAGAATGCAATCAAGCTAAAAGACAATAGAATCAGAACTATGATCTGCATATTAGCACTATATTTTTTGATTAATAAAAATAGAAAATATAGGCTAAACAAAAGACAAACCATTTTTTGAACTAATGAATCACTGGCAAATAGCCAAAAAGAGATTGCTACTAAAAGCAAGGCCAAAATCAGATAAAAGCCTGCATCATTTCTAAACAGCCAATTGGTCTTTGAGACTTGCAAAAGTCTTTTCTCCTATTCCAGATACCTGCATTAAATCTTCGATCTTTTTAAAAGAACCCTTTTGTTCACGATAGGCAATAATTTGTTCTGCCTTCTTTTCACCAATTCCCGTTAATTTTTGCAGATCGGCCGCATTAGCTGTATTTAAATTAACTTTTTCACCACTTCCTTGCTGTGATGAGCTTGAATCACCACTAGTAGCACTTGCTTGACTCTCAGTACCAGCCGTAGCCGCATTTTCTACTTTCTCACCTTTATAAGGGATATGAATTTTATCCTGGTCTTTTAACAAGACAGCGCGATTGATTGCCTTTAATTGGGCTCTACTAGTCGTTCCGCCCGCAGCTTCAATTAGCTCCTGCAATCTGGCACCATTTTTTAATGTATAGACCCCTTCATGTTTTACTGCTCCTGAAATATCGCAAGTTACAGTTTTTGATTCACTAGCAGAAGAATTGCTTGCCATATTCGCTACATCAGTACTAGATGAAGAACTGCTATTTTTCTGCATCAATTGTGTATTATCTGTTTCAGTATTTTTATCAGTACTATCCCCTTTTCTAAAATAAAAAAAGCCCACTAAAATAATTCCTACTGCAATCAAATACACCTTCTTTTCGATTGCAAATTCCTTTATTTTTTCAAAATTCATATAATTCACCTCTACTATTTATTACGCAAAAAAAGCCCAGAATTTTTTCTGGACTTTTATTTTTTATCTTTTTCTAATAATGTTTCTTTAAATAGTTGAGTGCATCATCAAAATTAGCGACAGGAACAATTTTCATTTTAGTATGAATTTTCTTGGCAGTTCGTTTGGCTACCGCATAATTCGTCTGACTCTTCTTAACATCAGTTGAGTCTGTTGGAGCAAAGAAGACTTCTGCACCTTCTCGACTAGCGGCAACGACTTTCTTGTCAACGCCGCCAATGATACCAACCTTACCATTTGGTGCAATTGTACCTGTTCCGGCAATCTTGTGACCATGACTTAAATTCTGCTTGGTAAAGACTTCATAACTTTCTAGTGTGAACATTAAGCCAGCAGATGGGCCACCTATCTCACCAGCATTGATTGATAGTTTAGGCTTAGTTTTAACTTCTACGTGTTCTACCAATTGAATACCGATGCCAGGTTTATTAGTCCCTTTAACTTTGACAATCTTACCGGTAAACTGCTTTTTCTTTTTACCTCTTAGAACAGAGATTGTTACAGGGCTACCTATCTTTTGTTTACGTAAATACGTCATCATTTCTTCAGTTGAATGGAAACGATGACCATTGGCACCTAAAACCGTATCGCCAATTTGGAGTTTGTTCTTAAAGCTAGAACCCTTTTGTACCTCCATTACGTAAACGCCAAGATATTTTAAGCTATGCTTTTTACCAGCTTTTTTAGCCGCATAATATATTGCATTTTGTTGGCTAGTTTCCATATACCAATTTTGCAATTCATTATATTGAGCGCTTGTCTGACCGCCTAACAGCTCTTTGCTAGGCACACGATCATTATGCGGTCTAGTATAACTCCACAAATATTGCAAAATCGAAGCCGGCCGGCTAGTAATGCTTACCGTTACCAGATAAAAGTTATTGGGTTTCTTATTGGGTGATTTAATAAATTGTCCTACAGGAACCGCCTCACCCGGTGACTCAATATAATAATCAGTTGGCCAAAAGGCCAAAAACGCAACGGCTATGATTGCAATAATTGTAATTAGCCAATTGCGTAATCGATGAGATTTATTTTGATTGTTCATGATTTAATTTCTTCCTTAGTGCTTTAGCAGCCCTCTCCGGCAAAAACTGGTGCACGTCTTCGTCAAAACGAGCCAATTCCTTAATCATGCTTGAAGCTACAAAAGAATTTTCTGGACTGCTAAACAGCAAAACTGTATTAATATCAGGAGCTAATCTTTTATTAATGCCAGCAATTTCTTGCTCATAACGAAAATCAGCACTATTGCGGACGCCGCGAACGATGGCCCTAGCATGTAATTCATGTGCCAAATTAACGGTTAACATATCTGGTTTATCTAGCACCTCAATATTAGGAATATCCTTTAGTGCATCCCTAATAAAATCAGCCCGTTCTTTTGCCGTAAATAAATAATGTTTAGACGTATTGGTCATCGCTACAACGTATACCTTGTCGAAGATCTGAGCGGCCTTCTTAGCGGTTTCTACATGACCATTGGTAATTGGATCAAAGCTTCCTGGAAAAAGTGCGACAGTCATTATTTATCCTTTCGATAAATTCTTACAATTGTTTTGCCTAAATGATGCTCCTTAACTAAAGAGAAGCCCTCAATTGGTCCTAATTCGGTGTGATCATCAGTTTCAGCAACGACAATTGCATCATCATTTAGCAAGCCTAATTTATTTATCTGTAACATATCCTTAGCAATTTTTTCTTTTGCATAAGGAGGATCCAAAAATACTAAATCAAATTTTAGTTCTTTTTCCGCAAACAGCTTTAAGGCTGCTGAACTACGCATATTGTAAATATCAAAGCGATTTTCTTCCTTAGTTAATGCGACGTTCTTTTTAATGATTGAACATGCTGCATGGTTAATATCTACTAAGCTAGCGTGATCACAACCTCTTGATACAGCTTCAATTCCTAAAGCACCACTACCAGCGTATAAATCAAGTACATTGCCGCCATTGAAAAATTGTCCCAATGAATTAAACAAGGATTCTTTTACTTTATCGCTAGTTGGTCGCGTACGATTACTCTTTAAAGTAAATAAATTTCTCTTAGCATATTTTCCTGAAATAATTCTCATTACATCTGATCCTCATTTTTTTCTTGTTCTAACTGCAGTTTTTCCTCAGCTGCTTTAGCCATCTCGGTTATCTGCTTTTCAATGTGTTCGCTATTCAGATTAACTTCATCTTCAGCTGATATTTCTACATAAGTAACAAAATCAAGACTAGCAATTTGTCTTTGCATTTCTTTAGCTTCTCTACGGTTAACATAAAGCATGCAATATTTCATTTTTTTAGAGAAATAAACAATGTCACCATAGCGCCGTAATTTGTATTGATCACTTACTGATTTTAAATAAATAATCAGTGCAACGCGTTTAATTAAATGCGTACCTTCAATTTCTTTATTTATACTCATGCGACCATTTCATCCTTTTCTTGTAACATTTTTTCGTTTGCGGAGACATTCAGGACTAAACCAACTGCAGCTGTCAAAACGATCATTGATGAACCACCATATGAAATAAACGGCAGCGTTACCCCAGTAATTGGCAATAAGCCCAATACCGCACCAATATTGAATAAGGCTTCTGTGAATAGAATTGTGGCAACACCAAAGCAGATCAGAGCGTTAAATTGTGAACTAGCATTGATGCCCACTTCCATGATTTCCCACATTAAGTAGAATAAAAGTCCTACCAAAAGAATCGTGACAACGACACCAAGTTCTTCAGCGGTAATTGACAAAATGAAGTCAGTATAAGGTTCTGGCAAATAGCCGCGTTTTTGCATACTGTTTCCTAGTCCTACGCCAAATAAACCACCATTATGAATTGCATAATATGAGTTAACTAGCTGGGCTCCACCTTTTCTTTCAAGCTGGAAGGGATGCAAAAATGACATTAGTCGTTGGAATTGATAACTTTCTTGCAAGAATTTTGGATTCCAAGTAACGACAATAATAAATACTATGCCGACAAAGATTGCAATACCAACTAACCAAGTTAAAGCTAATCTGGTTGGCACACCTGAAACTGAGAACATAACCAAAGTGATCATGAACAAAATAGCTGTACCACCAAAGTCAGGTTCCACAATTACCAAGCACATCAAGAATGCTGACAAAATGGCAGGGTGAGAAAGATTGCCTTTAATTTTTCCTCTTACAAACTTCCCATCTCTTCTGTCCAAAACATAGGCTAAATAGATAACCAATGCCAGTTTTGTTACTTCCAGTGGCTGCAAATTAATAAAACCTAAGTTGATCCAACCCACGGCCCCATTAACTTCCGCTGAGCTAACATGGGCAAACTTCAATATTACCAACCAAAAAAGCATCAGAATACAAAGTATTAGAAAGCCTGCCACAAATTTTGGATTTTTGATGACTTTTAGTTTTACTGCAAAAAACGGTACACCAAAGCCGAAGAATGCAGCTACAGCATAAATTGCCTGTCTTATTCCATAAACATCTGGTTTAAAACCATTAACTAATAAAATATCAGAACTAGCTGAATATACCAAAATTACTCCGATTACTACCAAAATTAAGTAAGGGATAAAAATTCGGTAATTAAGATAATTTAATTTTCGACGCACGAGCGTTGCCCCTTTATGTGAAATTACTTTTTAATTATAAAACAAAAAAGTCATCGCTTCTATTAAGCAATGACTTTTTAGCAATTATGTAAAAGTAATTATTTAGTACGGTTACGCTTCTTGTCAGCCTTTTGACGTTCTGAAGTGTTTAAGATCTTCTTACGTAAACGAATTGATTCTGGAGTTACTTCACAGTATTCGTCATCGTTCAAGAATTCAATGGCTTCTTCAAGAGTCAAAGTCTTTGGAGTCTTGATTGCAGCAGCGTGGTCCTTACCAGCAGCACGGGTGTTAGTCAAGTTCTTACCCTTAGTTACGTTAACGGCAATATCACGTTCACGACTTGATTGACCAACAATCATACCTTCGTAAACTTCAACACCGGCACCGATGAATAATTCACCACGTTGTTCAACTGATTGAAGTGAGTAAGTAGTTGATTGACCTTGGTTGATTGATACCAAAGCACCATTACGACGGCCTGGGTTCCAGTTCTTAACAACTGGCTTGTAAGCTGCGAAGGTGTGGTTCATGATACCGTAACCACCAGTTTGTGACATGAATTCGTTATTGTAACCAATCAAACCACGTGATGGAACTAAGAATTCAAGACGGGTTTGGCCGTTACCAGTTGACTCCATGTTTTGCATTTCACCTTTTCTTTGTGAAAGGGAGTCAATAACTGAACCAACATATTCATCTGGAGTATCAACTTGAACAGATTCGAATGGTTCACACATAGTACCATCAATTTCACGGTAAATAACCTTAGGACGTGAAAGTTGTAATTCGAAACCTTCACGACGAAGTTCTTCAACCAAAATTGAAAGGTGAAGTTCACCACGACCTGAAACAGTCCAAGCATTTAATTGATCAGTAGGTTCAACCTTCAAAGAAACATCAGTACGAGTTTGACGAATTAAACGGTCTTCAAGCTTCTTAGGAGTTACTTGGTCACCTTCACGACCAGCAAATGGTGAGTCGTTGGCAACGAAGTCCATTTGAAGTGTTGGTGGATCGATCTTAAGAAGTGGCAAAGCTTCTGGGTGATCTGCTGAAGCAATAGTTTCACCAACGTAAATATCATTAATACCACTGATGGCAACGATATCGCCGGCCTTAGCTTCTTTAATTTCGTTACGCTTCAAACCGAAGTAACCAAACAACTTAGTAACGCGGAAGTTTTGAGTTGAACCATCACGCTTCATAACAGTGATGTTGTCGCCAACCTTAACCTTACCACGGTAAATTCTACCTACACCAATACGACCAACGTAGTCATCCCAATCAAGCATAGTGATTTGGAATTGAAGTGGTTCATCTGAGTTGTCGATTGGAGCAGGAATGTACTTAAGAATGGTATCAAAGATAGGATCCATAGTTTCCTTTTGAGTACTTGGATCTGGATCATATGATGAAGTACCATTCAAAGCTGATGCGTAAACAACTGGGAAGTCAAGTTGTTCATCGTTAGCACCTAATTCAATGAAGAGTTCAAGTACGTCATCCAAAACTTTCTTAGGACGAGCGCCTGGACGATCAATCTTGTTTAAAACAACAATTGGCTTTACACCAGCTTCCAAAGCCTTCTTCAATACGAAACGAGTTTGTGGCATTGGACCTTCGTAAGCATCAACCAAAAGCAATGCTCCGTCTACCATGTGCATAACACGTTCTACTTCACCACCGAAGTCAGCGTGTCCTGGCGTATCCAAGATATTAATAGTAGTATCCTTGTAACGAACAGCTGTGTTCTTTGACAAAATAGTAATACCACGTTCACGTTCGATGGCGTTTGAGTCCATAGCACGATCTTCCAGATTCATGTGTTCTGGTAAAGTATCGGATTGCTTCAATAATTGGTTAACCAAAGTAGTTTTACCGTGGTCAACATGGGCAATAATAGCGATATTTCTAAGATCGTCTCTTCTTTTTTCTGACAAAAGTATTTCCTCCCCACTCTTCAATAAAAAAACTGTGACTAGGCCACAGTTCCGGTAACGCTTCTGCGCTTTATCGAAGTGCTTCTTTTTTTGATCTGTATAGTTACGTTAGTGAATTTTACCACCTAACTGCACGCCGGTCAACGCTTAACACTCATTTAACTTTTCATTTATTTTATCTTTAATCAAGCAAAATCCTCTGAATTATGGTAAAAATATAGTTAGATCTTATTTTTTTAAAAGGAGTAATTATTTTGATTTTAATGAAAGACATTGTGCGCGACGGCGATCCTGTCTTGCGCAAAGTCGCTAAGCCACTTACTTTTCCACTTAGCGATCACTACAAAAAATTAGCAGACGATATGATGGAATACTTGGTCAACTCACAAGATCCCAAGATTGCTGAAAAGCACCAACTTAGAGCGGGTGTGGGTTTAGCAGCTCCTCAAGTCGGCGAAAGTGTTCAAATGGCTGCACTTTTAGTTCCTGACGACGAAGGTAAAATTATTTTCAAAGAAATTTACGTTAACCCTGAAATTATTTCTGAATCTGTTCGCCAAGCTTGCTTAAGTGAAGGTGAGGGTTGCTTAAGTGTTGATGAAGTAATCAACGGCTACGTTCCTCGTCCAGACAAGTTGACTATTCACTACTACACTGTTGACGGTGAAGAAAAGACTATCCGTTTAAAGGATTACCCAGCTATCGTATCTTCTCACGAAATCGATCACTTAAACGGCCACTTGTTCTACGACAGAATCAACAAGCAAAACCCATACAACCTTAAAGAAGATACAGTAGTGATTTCTTAATCGTTATTTAAACGCAAAAAGACCTGCAATTGCAGGCCTTTTTTGATACAAAAAACCACTGGGCGACTAAACCAGTGGCTCATACATTGGGAATTAAGAAGATTGAAGAGACTTCTTACAGCGAGCAAATGAGTTTATTAATCATTTACTACACGTTCATGGTACAACCTACGTTATTTTACGTCAATAATATTACTAAAAAATTATCACTCTAAATCGATTCAAACATATTTATATACTTAGTTTTATAAATATGATAGAATTTTTAATAGCTATTGAGTATTTTTTACTCAAAATTGAACGTTTATACATTAATAAGGAGAATCATTTATGATTTACAAAGTTTTGTATCAAAAAGACAAGATTGTCAATCCTCGTAGAGAAACTACTAAGACTCTTTACATGGAGGCTGACAACATGGTCGAAGCAAGAAGCATGGTTGAGGACAACACCCCCTATAACATTGAACTCATCCAAGAATTAACAGGTAATTCTTTAGCTTACGAAAAAGAACACGCTGACTTCAAGTTAACGACGTTCGACAAGAAGTAATAAAGAGTGCGAATTAAAAATAATGAAGTAGCCGTTTATGCAATCGGGGGTTTGCATGAAATTGGCAAGAATATGTATTGTGTGCAGTACCAGGATGAAATTATCATCATGGACTGTGGTATTAAATTCCCCGAAGATGATTTATTAGGTATCAACTACGTAATCTCAGATTACTCCTACCTAGTTAAAAATCGTAAGAAAATCAAGGCGCTAGTAGTTAGTCACGGACACGAAGACCACATTGGTGGTATTCCATTCTTATTGGAAAAGATCCCTGAAATTCCAGTTTATGCAACTCCATTTGCCCTATCCTTAATTAAAGGTAAGTTGGAAGAACACGGAATTTTAAAGACGACCGAACTACATGAAGAGCATGAAGACACTGTTTTGAAGTTCAAGAAGCTTTCCGTTTCATTCTTTAGAACAACTCACTCAATTCCTGATACTTTGGGAATCGCTGTTCATACACCACTTGGTGCTGTTGTCTTTACCGGTGACTTCAAGTTCGACTTGACTCCTGTAATGAATCAGCCAGCTCCAGATTTCCAAAAGATGGCTAAATTAGGAAACGAAGGTGTGCTTGCCCTTCTTTCAGACTCAACTAACGCTGAAGTTACGCAATTTACGAAGTCTGAAAGATTCGTTGCACAATCGCTTCATAATATCATTACTGGTATTCATGGTAGAATCATCTTTGCCACTTTCGCTTCTAACCTTTACCGTGTATCTACTGCGATTCAAGCAGCAATTGATACTGGCAGAAAGGTAGCTATCTTCGGGCGAAGCATGGAAAATGGTGTCGACAATGGTATTGATTTAGGCTACTTGCATGTACCTAAGGATTTAATTGTTGATGCTGATGAAATTAACAAATTGCCACCTGACAAAGTGATGATCTTATGTACTGGTTCACAGGGTGAACCTTTAGCAGCTTTATCTAGAATTGCTAACGGTACTCACAGACAAATCACTTTGCAACCTGGTGATACAGTAATCTTCTCTTCTAACCCAATTCCAGGTAACACATTGAGCGTTAACCACTTAATTAACAAATTAATGGAAGGCGGAGCCAATGTAATTCACGGACGTGTAAACAACGTCCACACTTCTGGACACGGTGGTCAAGAAGAACTTAAGATGATGGTTCGTTTAACCAAACCTAAGTACATGATTCCTGTTCACGGCGAATACAGAATGCAGGTAATTCACACTCAACTTGCTCAAGAAGCTGGTGTTCCTGCAGAAAATACATTCGTTTTGTCTAACGGTGAAGTTGTCTGCTTTGGTCCAAACGGTGCAAGAATTGCTGGTCGCATCCCTGCTGGTGATGTTTATGTTGATACCTCCGGTACAGCAGATGTTGGCAATGTCGTAGTTCACGACCGTCAAATTCTTTCAGAAGAAGGTTTAGTAGTAGCTGTAGCTACAGTTGACTACAAGCATAAACGTGTTCTTGCCGGACCTGATATTTTAAGTCGTGGTTTCGTTTATATGAGAGAATCAACTGAATTAATCAGTCAGGCTCAAAAACATGTCTACCATGTTCTTAGAAACGAAATGGCAAAATCAGATAAACCTAAGGAAAGCGAAATTAAAAAGGCAATTACCGAAAACTTATCTGACTTCCTTTACTCGAAGACTGAAAGACGGCCAATGATTTTACCAATCATCATCGAAAAAAATAGCTAATAAGGCTCCTTCGGGAGCCTTTTATTTTAGAACTATAGAATTTAATTATGAGCAAAAAAATAAAAGTACATTTATTAGTCAATGAAACAGCTGGAAATGGTAATGCAAAGAAAGCTAACATCGCATTGCAACAAGTGTTAAACGAATTAAATATACCTTTTACCTGGCAAAAAAGTCGTTTTCCCAAGGAATTGACTACTCTAGCTAAAAACTATGCCAATACAAATCCAAGCGAAAATAATATCCTGATTGTAGTAGGCGGAGATGGTTCATTTAATGAAGTATTAAATGGCATTAAAGCATCCAACTATCCTGATACCCCTATTACTTATTTGCCAGCTGGAACAGGTAACGATTTTGCTCGTGGTGCTGGACTAACAGCTGATCCTCGACAATTAGTCCATAATTTGCTCAATGATCTAGCCCCAGAACAAGTAGATTGCGGCTATTTTTCTGCAAACATACCGGGAGAAAATACCGGCTACTTTGTCAATAATTTTGGGATTGGCTTCGATGCTTTTATTGTTTATCAAAGCAACCATGAAAAATTAAAGGATATGCTTAACCGACTCAATTTGGGCAATCTGATCTATGGTCTTAATGTCGTCAAGGCATTGGCGCAACAAGACACATTTACTGTAACTGTAAAAAACAAAGCCAAAACTTGGCGTTACAGCGATGCTTATTTTGTTACCACTACCAATCACCCTTATTTCGGTGGTGGCTTTGCTATTTTGCCTAAAGCTGATGTTTATAGTCACCATTTGGACACTGTTATCGTTGAAAAACCTAGTTTAAGTAAATTCATTTTTCTCTTCAGCAAGCTATTAAAAGATGGTTCACACGTGAATGCGCCGCAATTTCATTATGTGGAAGCCCAAGAAATTCAAGTTGAAACTAGAAAACCTGAATTTGCTCAAATTGATGGTGAAGATGTAAATGCTCAAGGATTTAAAGTTAAATTCAAAATCGATCATTTCAATCTATTAAAATAAGCCAAAGGATTTCTCCTTTGGCTTTTATATTTTGTCTAAAATTTCTTTATCTATCTGATGCTGTTTATAATACGTTTCCGCATCTACAAAGCTACGTACTTGATCATAAAATTTCTTCCAATAGCGGTATTGTTGATACAACTGACGCCATTCACGTGCACCTGATAAATAATCTGCTAATAAATTATTGATATGCTCAATATGTTTAATTACTTGGTTAGCATGGTAAAGCTGCTCATCAACAGCTTTTTCATCCAGTTTCATGTCATCTTCAAATAATAAAATGTTTTCACTAAAAGTCTTTTCCTCTTCTAGTGCCTTATTATTAGTCATTTCTTCCCCTATTGCGGAGACTTCTTCTGGCTGCAATCCAATGCCTGCCGGTGCTTTGACTAATAAAGATTGAATATCATCTAATTGACAAACTTCAATTCCTACTCGCTCGTATCTTTCGATCTTTTCTAGAGTAAATTTTTCTTCAGTACGACTAACTACCACAACTACATTACGAATCAACTGATCTATACTAGGAATTCGTTTTAACAAATTAATGATTGCTGGATTGTTGCTTTTTTCTAGAACATACTTGATGCTTTCTTTATGTTTAGCTACTTGATCAGCTATTTCACTATAATCCTTAAGCATATCGTAAGAATGGTTCTTACTCGTTCTAGCCTTAGTTTCAAAACAAAAAATACCGCTAGATGCAATAACCAAGTGATCAATTTGGTTGTTGCCCAGTTTAGTTTGCTTTTCATACGGATATGGCAAAATCAAATTATGAATTAAAATTTTGCCAAACTGAACTTCTTTAATTCTTTTATTGACTAATTCTTCTGCAGCAGCTCCGGCTAAAAGATTACTAGCATGCCGCAAATCATGATCAGATAAAACATCCATTGGATGAAGATACTTGATTTTTCCTAAATGCAAATCGGTCATTCTTTTTTGAAAATTGGTAACATTCTTGTTGTATGTTTTAAAACCGGAATTAATCGCACTAATTCGCAAAACATTACGCAACTGTAATGCCCGTCTCAGATCACGTTTTTTAGTGAAATCTAGTTTCTCCGCTTTTTCTAACGAATGAATAGCTGCAGTATCCGTAACTTTATCTCGTTTTACCCATTCTTTTTGATAATAAGCGTGGTTTTCGAGTTCGTTAGCATATTGTTTCATGTCATTTTCAAGCGGTAGAACTTCTGCTTTTTTCTCTTGCACCATAGAACGATAATATTGCAGCTTCGTTTTTATTTTAGCGAAATCGGTAATCTGTTGCTTTTGATATTGATAAAATTCGTTTTTCTCATCTTTTTCATTCCAAACGGTCTTTCTAAAATAGTGACCATCTGTAACACCAAATTCGATAAATTCCGCAATCGTTCGATCTAAATTATACTTAATCAAGAATAAGCAGTGACCGTTGCGATCAAATATTCTCCGTTTAATAAATCCGGGACGAATAAATTCAACAATCTGAAAAGTCAATCCCCGCTTATTTGGAAAACGATATGGCAATTGTTTTCCTGCAATCTTTTCTAATTTATTAAATTCTTCTTTATCTGTATCACTGAGTTCCACTTTTTTCACTCTGCTCTTAGCTTTTATTGACCGAAAAAAACAATAGGTGATCAGACCTACTGTCAGCGTAATAATTGTAATCTCCATATTAATTCATTTTTTATTCCTTAGAACATGCGTTTAAGCATCCTAATTATATCATGCTTTTGTATATTCAAAAAGCCTTATGATACCTAGATCATAAGACTCTTTTAGGTTTATAAATGAATATCTTCCATACCGATCATTGGATCAATTTCACCTGAATAAATTTTTTCAGGAGTTAGAATATAATCCTCCGGTTGCTTAGGTTTTGTTTTTTCTTTTGGCTTTGACTCTGGTTCCTGAACATTTTCCGGTTTAACCGTAATGCCTAATTGTTTACGTAATTTGGAAGCTAGACCAGTTTTACGGTCATTGCCTGATGTTTTAAAGGCCGCTTCAAAAGCTCTAGGATCTCCTACTAACACCAAATTCTTTTCAGCACGGGTAATTGCAGTATACAAAAGATTTCGTTTCAGCATCACATAGTTCTGCATCGTTAGGTTGAGAACTACTAATGGAAATTCTGAACCTTGAGATTTATGAATTGTAATCGCATAGGCCCTAGTTAAATCATTTAAATCTTTTCGCCCAAAAGTAACTTCACGATCATCAAACTTGGCAACCATGCATTCTTCGGAGTTCTCTTCATCGATACTGCTAATTTTACCGATTTGGCCATTATAAATGTCCTTTTCAGGATTATTCTGCAATTGCAAAATTCTGTCGCCAATCCGGAAAGTTTCGTTATGAGCTTCCAGTGACTTACTTTTAGCCTTAGGCGGATTCATGATTTCTTGAATAATATCGTTTAAGTTATCTACTCCGCCATTGCCATGATACATTGCACCTAAAACTTGAATATCATCTTTAGCAAAACCACGCTTTAAAGCAAGTTCAACAATTTGACCAACTGCATCCCCCACCAAATCTGGTCGACAGCTGATAAATGAATAGTTCTTTGTCTTCTTAAATAAAGCACCTTCATTCACACCTTCATTGACCGCATGGGCAAGCGAAATAATCGTTGAATCGTCACCTTGTCGATGGATTTCTTTCAAAATCGTTGTTGGAAATGCTTGCGACTTAATCAAATCACTGAAAACATTACCCGCACCAACTGATGGAAGCTGATCCTTATCACCGACAAAGACAATATGGCGAATTTGATTAATACTGGACAAAAGCTGTTTAAACAAGAACATATCAACCATCGACATCTCGTCAATAATTAATATTTCACCGTTTAATTCATTTAGTTCACCAGTGCCTGCATCCCCAATACCTAATCCCAGCATTCTGTGAATCGTTTTAGCACCGATACCAGTAATCTCACTCATTCTCTTAGCCGCACGGCCAGTAGGTGCAGCCAAAAGGAATGGTGGATCTTCACTGTACAAAGCAGAAGCTGGGATTTCAGCCAGCTTTCTCAAAGCTAGTAAAATTCCGTTGATAATCGTAGTTTTACCTGTACCAGGGCCACCAGTCAAAATTGAAATAGGATGATTCAACGCATTTTTGATAGCTAATTTTTGCGTTTCGTCATATTTAATTTTCAGTTCTTTTTCTGCATCCTTAATGGCTGTGTTCATCTCTTTCTCGCTATATTGTTCATCTTCTTGATCCTGTCTGGATTCAACCAAATATTTCATCGAGTGAGCAATATCAACTTCCGTTTGGTAGATGTTTTGTAAAGCCGCTACATCATCATTGACTACGATCTTGCCATCTTGTTGCAAACCAAGGACACAATTAGCAATAGGATCAAATTTATCAATTTGCAATAGTTTGCTTGCTTCTGTCAGAAGTTCCTTAAGCGGTACATAAGTATCGCCGCTACCACTTAAAGCGTCAATCAACACCTGATAAATCGCACCGTTGATTCTGCGGGGATCATCATCCTTAATTTCTAACTGTTTACCCAACATATCGGCTGATTTAAAACCAAAACCACTTACATCATTGATCACTGCATAAGGATCTGTTTGCAGTTTCTTTAGACTGTCGCCATGATATAACTGATAAATATTAGCTGCAATTCGACGATTGATCCCGTACTGTGCTAATTTCAAGACAATTTCTGAATAAGAATCCATTGAATTCAGCCCAGAAAGCAAGCTATCTTTTTGTTTTCTAGTTAAAGATAAAGTATCAATCTTAGCAGGCTTTTCTTTTAAAATATCCAAAGCATTTAAGCCTAGCTCATCGATAATCGTATTGGCAGCCTTTTTTCCTATGCCTGGGAATTTATCAGAACTCAAATATTTAGTTAATGAACCTTCTTCATGCGGCAAAACCTGCTTATAGCTAGTAGCTCTAAATTGCAAACCAAACTTTTCATGCATCACAAGTTTGCCTTCAAAACGATAACTAGCTGAAATTTGAATATCGCCAAAATTACCGGTCACTTTTATTTCATCGCGTGAATAGTTTTCTAGTGAGCCAATAATTTCAACATCTAAAATTTTATATAAATCCTTGTCGTTCTCGAAAACGATTCCGTTAACCTTACCGGTAAATTCGACCATTATTTTTTCTTTTCCTTATTATTTAGCATTTTCATAATTGAAACATATTGATTCATTGCATGATGATAATACTTGATATCCATTTGTTTAGCCTGATCAAAATATTTCTCTGCGTGATCACGATCTTTTTCTAATGTCGTTACACCTAGCAAAAAATAGACCTTAGCTGTTCTTTTATCTTCCGGAATAGCTAAATACATTTGCTCGGCTTGTTTAGCTTCACCCATGCTTAACCAAATATCGCCTAGCAATTCTTGCACGCGTTCATCGATCTTTTTAATCGTTAAAGCATAAGCTAAAGCCTTTTGACTTTGACCTAGTTTCAAGTAAGTTAAGGCCTTTTGGTAAAGAGTTAAATCATCATTAGGAATTTGATCTAGCAAATTCAGCGCTTTATCAAAATCACCTTGCATATAGTAGCAAACAGCTAAGTTGTAGCTTAATTCACGTGGTTTCTTAACCAGATGCTGTGCTTGTTCAAGCAGTTTTTGTGCCTGATCGGCACTGCCTTGCTCAATTAAATAAGTTGAAAGCTGTAAATAATTTTCAATATTTTGCGGTTTTTCATCTATTTTTTTGATCAATAAATGAATCGCCTGATCTACTTTGCCTTCGTTATATAGCTTCTCAATTTTATTGTTCATTATAAAGAATCCGTTTTAGATAATTTTCTGCCTAAGTAGCTAGTTTCGTTCCAAACAACAGGCTTAAATGTCTTACCGCCATCTTTGGTTTCCAAAATCGTTAAACTAGTATTACTTAAACCACCATTTTTACGAATATCCTTCAAAGGATAACCCAAAAGGCCACCCATAATTGCGGACAAAGCAGCACCATGACTAACAGCTAAAACTTTGTCGTCATCGTTAGGAAATCTCTTAGCCATTTCTTCAGCAAAAGACTTACCACGAGCAATTACATGAGGATAGTCTTCTCCGTGTAATTCAGTAGGATCATATTGATCTGGGTGATGCCAGAAATTATCCATTTGCTTAGGATATTTCTTTTCCGCATCAGCGAACTTCATACCTTCCATATCACCTAGGTTAAATTCACGCAGGCGCTCATCAATTGTAACTGGTAAATTAGCATTCATTGCATCGTCAATTCCTTGGGCTGTATTAAAAGCACGATCAAGCGGACTAGCAAAAATGCCTCTAAACTTTGTTCCGCGTAAATATTTACCTAATTTTTGAATATCTTTTTTACTTTGTGGAAGCAAGGGTGAATCACCATGTCCACCTTGAAAACGACTGGCTAAATTCCACTCAGTTTTACCATGACGCACAAAATAAATTTGCATATTTTAAATTCCCCCGAAAATCTGTAGTTATTAGTAATAGTTTAGCACAAAACAAAAGGATGTTCGAAAACACGAACATCCTTTTTAGCTTTCTCTTAAACTAATTGAAGTTGCTTATCTTCTTGGTAAGCTGCATCAATGTTGCCGCCACCCAAACATTCTTCACCATTGTATAAAACAAGTGCTTGTCCAGGAGTAACAGCACGTGCTGGTTCATCAAAGTAAACATCTGCAGTATTGTCAGCAGCATGATACTTAACGGTAACACCAATATCACATTGACGATAACGGAACTTGGCACTGCAATGCATTTCGAAATCATGATCTGGCTTGCCAGTAAAGAATGACATATCACTTGCCTTCAAGCGACTAGCATAAAGAAGTGGACTGTCGTAACCTTGTTCAACGATCAATTCATTCTTCTTTAAGTCCTTACCAACTACAAACCATGGATCAGTTGATTCCTTGGTTGAACCTAAGCCCAAACCTTGTCTTTGACCAATAGTGTAGTACATTAAGCCAGCGTGTTCACCGACAACTTTACCGTCTGGGGTAACCATTTTACCTGACTTAGCTGGCAAAAATTCGCTCAAGAACTTTCTAAAGTTTCTTTCACCGATAAAGCAAATACCAGTAGAATCCTTCTTCTTAGCTGTAGCTAAACCATTTGCCAAAGCAATCTCTCTTACTTGAGGCTTAGTTAAGTTAGCTAATGGGAAGATGACCTTTTTAATTTGATCTTGATTTAATTGACTCAAGAAGTAGGTCTGATCCTTGTTACCGTCCTTTGGACGCATCATGTGAGTTACGCCATTTGCATCCTTCACGGTCTTTGCGTAATGACCCATTGCAATATAATCTGCATCCAAATCCATTGCGAATTCCAAGAATGACTTGAACTTAATCTGGCTGTTGCACATTACATCTGGGTTAGGAGTTCTGCCCTTCTTGTATTCATTTAAGAAGTACTCGAACACACGATGCCAATATTCCTTTTCAAAATTAATTGAATAATAAGGAATACCGATCTTGTCGGCTACCTTTTTTACATCTTCGTAGTCTTCTGTAGCGGTACAAACACCGGCATCATCGGTGTCATCCCAGTTCTTCATAAATACGCCGACAACGTCGTAGCCTTGTTGCTTGAGTAAAAGTGCTGAAACTGATGAATCAACACCGCCACTCATACCAACAACTACCCTAATCTTACTATTGTCAACCATTATTCAATCAATCCTTTACCTCTAGCAAAATATTACGCTCTTCAAGATCTTTTAAAATGTAGTTTAAAAGTTCAACAGTAGGCGCTAATTGCTTATTCTTAAAAATATTAACTTTTTGCAAACCACTGCGATCAGTAACGACCATAGTTAAATGTGACAAATCCTTATTAATAGTCATCTTCAACTTAGTAGGTGCATTATAAGGTGAATCATTGTAAAGGGGATGTTCATAATTGAAGTTACCCTTTGGTGTCTTTACAAAGCCTGCATCTATTAAAGCATAAAGCTTCAAATCAGAACTTAAAGTAAATTTACGTTTATCACCATTAATCACAACTGTATTTGCCATAATTTTCCTCACTTATTTATAATAAGTTGCTTTCTTTTTAAAAGCAACTATTTATTTTTTGATTGAATTCTTTTAGCAATTTTTACTAGTTCTTGCGCAAAAGATTTAATTTCTTCCTCTGTATTATAACGCCCAAATGAGATTCTAATCGATTCATTTATGCGTGGAGAATCTGTACCAAAACATGCAATTAAAACATGTGAAGGCTCTAATGAGCCCGCAGTACATGCAGAACCACCTGAAACAGCGTAGCCGTTCAAATCAAGATTGGTTTGCATTGAAGTGGTAGAAACTCCCTTAAGCCACAAATTCAATACGTGATGTGAATAGCCGGCTCCATATCCACCATTGATCTCATAGTCAATGTCATTATCGTCCAAGGTCTTTAAAATAATATCTTGAAAATGAGCATATTTTTCTTGCAGGCTCTCATGACCAATTTCTGATAATTCCTTAACAGCTTCACCAAAACCAGCAATTCCAGGCACATTCTCTGTTCCTGCACGACGTTTAGTTTCCTGTTCGCCGCCTAGAACTAAATTAGGAATATTAATATCGGCATTTTCGTACAAGAAACCTAAAAACTTAGGTCCATTAATTTTATGAGCCGATACTGATAATAAATCAATATGCATGGCCTTAACATCGATATCAATTGTGCCCATTCCTTGGACATTATCAACATGGAAGTAAGCATTGCTGTCTTTAACCAATTCGCCAATTTCCTTTAAAGGCATAATCGAACCAACTTCGTTATTAACAGCCATAGTTGAAACTAGAATCGTATCCGGAGTCAATTCCTTTTTTAGTTGATCCAAAGAAATATGACCAGTTTCATCAACATCTAAATAGACAATGTTGTAGCCTTCTTGCTCAAGACGTTTCATCGGATTTAAAACTGATGGGTGTTCGATTTTAGTGGTAATGATTTTTTTACCACTATTTTTACGACTATAAGCTGTTCCAAAAATTGCAGTATTATTGCTTTCGGAACCACCTGAAGTAAAAATAATTTCTCCGTCTTTAGCATTAATGCTTTCCGCAATT
This sequence comes from Lactobacillus sp. OTU4228, assembly GCF_001006945.1. Lineage (NCBI taxonomy): Bacteria > Bacillati > Bacillota > Bacilli > Lactobacillales > Lactobacillaceae > Lactobacillus > Lactobacillus sp. OTU4228. The sequence goes on along the minus strand of NZ_CDLD01000014.1, from coordinate 30,805 downwards.
TGGTGACGAGCCTTGTCAATCACGTTTCTGGCCTTACGTCCCAATTCATAAGTACTTGATGCATTACCAAAATCATTCTTCATTTCATCAGTAATAACATTAATTACCTTAGGAGACATAGGGGTTGTGGCGGCATTATCTAAATAAATTTCACGCATACTCTAATTCATCTTTTCTACATAATCACTAATTAACTTAGCGGCCTTAGCTCCCACTTTCTTGACGAAAGTATCAAAATCTTCGTTAGCTGATCCATCACCATTATCGGAAATTGCACGCATAGCAACCAATGGCTTATTAAAGGCATGAGCAACTTGTGCAAAGGCCGCACCTTCCATTTCAACACATAAAGCGTCTGGAAAATTCTTTTTAATTTCTTCTTTTTGCTTACTTGATGCAATAAATGAGTCACCAGTTACTACTAAGCCTTCGCGAAAGGCAACATTTTGCTTTTTCAAGTAATTTGCAAATGCTGCACGTTTTGGTGAATCAAGTACAAATTGAGCTGGTTGTTGTGGAATTTGACCTTCTACATAGTTACCAGCTGCGGTATTATGCGCATCATAATATGCAAATGCATTAGGCAAAACAAGATCTTCTTGATGAACATCTTCTTTAAGGGCACCAGCTGAACCAGTCATAAATATTACATCAATATCAACACTAGTTAACAAACTAGAAAGATTCATGGCTGCTTGGACTTTACCAATACCACTCAAACCTAAATATACATCATTGCCATTAACAGAAAAATGTTCGAATTCAGTAGATCCGAACATTTCTTTATTTTCTGAATGGAAATGATTACGATAAAATTCAGCTTCTTCAGCCATTGGGACGATAATCGCAATCTTCATCTTATTCCTCATTTCCAAATTATAAATGAAATAGCGCAAGTAGCACTAAAACTATCAACACGATTACTAACAGAATAGCACGATTCAATCTTTTTTTCAGTTTTAAAGACTTATTTTCACGTACTGTCTCTTTATCAATAGTTTCATCGCGTTGATAAAACTCTTGTCCATCCCCAGCCAAGGGACGACGTCGATTTTCAACCTCGTTTTTATCCTTGGTGAAATCGGGATTAACATCAACTTCTTCTGAATCATTATTTGAAAAAGCTGACTTGACTTTATCTATTAAACCTTTTTTCTGCCGTTTACGATAATCAGAACGTTTCTCTGTCATTATTCTTTATTCTCGCTTTGAGCATTACGCAACAACATGTTTTCCCAAACAGTAATTGCATAAATAGTCTTGGCATCAACGATTTTTCTTTCAGATAACAAATTCTTCAATTCGTCTAAGCTGTACCAATCAGCGGTCAAGAATTCATCTTCATCCAATGAACGTTTGTCAGTAAGCTTAGTCAAAGTATCGCAGTAGAAAAGATACATCTTTTCATCACAGAAGCCTGGGCTTGAGTAAAATTCACTTACCTTTTCCCAATAATCTGCCTTATAGCCGCCTTCTTCATTTAATTCACGCTTCATTGCATCAAGAGGACTGGCATCTGTAGGATCAATTAAACCTGCTGGAATTTCGAGCGTAATTTGTTTAATTGCTTCACGCCATTGCTTTACCAAAAGCATCTTTTGTTCATCGTTAATTGCGATCACACCAGATGCTGGACGGTGTTTAATTATTTCTCTTGTTGCAGTTTCGCCATTAGGTAGCTTAATTGTGCGAACTGATAAATCTAAGATTCGTCCTTGAAAAATTTGCTGCGATGAGATTTCTTTTTCTTTTAAATCCACTAAGTCTCGTGTCTCCTTTTAGGCTAAATAAACATTAACGCATTGCAGGCCGTTTTTACCTTGAGCTAATTGATACTTAACTCTATCGCCTACTTTTAAGGTTTTATAGCCTTCTTCTTTAATGGCCTTATAAAAGACAAAGTATGATTTATGATTCTTGTCATCTTCAATAAAGCCGTAGCTGCTGCCATCATCGAATTGTTTAACAGTACCTAAACGCATTAGTCTTCTAATCCTTCTTGAACAGCTTCTGGATAATCAGCTTCTACAATCTTAGCACAACGACCACAAAGTTTTGGTAACTTAGGATCTTCACCAATATCAGTTCTGATCATTCTACAACGAGGACAAACTTCGCCTTCAGCATGTTCAACTACAATACTTGCATTATTCAATTTTTCAGCATCTTCAGGTGCTTCACCATCAGCGATGGTTAACTTAGATACGATCAAGATTTGTCTGAAGTCAGCATCTAAATCATCAAGCATAGCCTTAGTTTCCTTATCTGGATAAATAGTTACAGCTGCTTCGAATGATTTACCAATCAACTTCTTGTTTCTTGCATCTTCTAATGCCTTTAATACATCATTGCGAAGGTTCATGAATTTACCCCAGTTTTCAAGGAGTTCATCATGATTTGCATAACCTTCAACCTTAGGCATGTTAGCAAGTTGTACGTAATCTTCTGGTTCCTTCAAGAAGCCCCAGATTTCTTCCATAGTGTGTGGCAAAATTGGAGTCAAGATCTTGTCCAACTTAACTGCTGCGTCGTAGATTACAGTTTGCATTGAACGACGTGCATGACTGTCTTGGTCTTCGATGTAAAGAACATCCTTAGCAAAATCAAGGTAGAATGCTGAAAGGTCATTTGAAATAAAGTTGAAGACCTTCTTAAATACTGTAGTAAAGTCGAACTTGTCATATGCAGCCAAGCAGTCCTTTACTAAGTCATTCAACTTAACTTCCATGTATTGGTCAACTGAACGAAGATCATCGTAAGAAACACGGTTTTCCTTTGGATCAAAGTCACTGGTGTTAGCAAGCATGTAACGGAAAGTGTTTCTGATCTTTCTGTAGCCTTCTGCTGATTGTTGCAAAATACCCATTGAAACTGCAACGTCAGAAGTAGTATCAGCTTGAGCAACCCAAAGTCTAATAATTTCAGCACCCATACGCTTGATTACGTCATTTGGTGAAATGACATTGCCAAGAGATTTAGACATCTTGTGCCCCTTGTCATCCAATACGAAACCTTGTGACAATACTTCCTTGTATGGTGCCTTACCAGTTACAGCAACTGAAGTAATCAAACTTGAGTTGAACCAACCACGGTATTGGTCACTACCTTCAAGATAAAGGTCTGCTGGGAAGTGCAAGCCATCACGTTTTTCCATTACGCCTGACCATGATGAACCAGAGTCAAACCAAACATCAAGGATATCCTTTTCCTTAGTAAATTCACCATTTGGTGAGTGTTCTGAAGTAAAGCCGTCTGGCAATAATTCCTTAGCAGTGTGAGTGTACCAAGCGTTTGATCCTTCTTTTTCAAAGATCTTGGCAATATGTTCAATAGTTTCTGGAGTAACAATTGGAGTACCATCTTCAGCGTAGAAGATTGGAAGTGGCACACCCCAAGCACGTTGACGTGAAATTACCCAGTCACCACGGTCCTTAATCATGTTGTACAGACGTGTCTTACCCCATGAAGGGATGAATTCAGCCTTATCAATTTGATCAAGAATTTGATCTCTAAATGGAGAAATTGAAGCAAACCATTGTGTAGTTGCTCTAAAGATAACTGGCTTCTTAGTACGCCAATCGTGTGGGTATGAGTGAGTGAAGACCTTAAGTTTAAGAAGTGCACCAGCGTCCTTAAGCTTTTGGATCATCAATTTATCTACGTCTTGGTAGAACATACCCTTAAGTTCAGGTACTTCATCAGTGTAGCAACCATGTGCATCTACTGGGCTGAAGATTGGTAAATTGTACTTTTGACCTACGTTAAAGTCATCTTCACCAAAACCAGGTGCAGTATGAACTAAACCAGTACCATCATCCAAAGTTACGTGGAAACCTTCAATTACAAGACTTTCCTTATCGTAGATTGGGTGCTTAGCCTTCATGTATTCCATGTCGGCACCCTTTACAGTTTGAACAACCTTGTAGTTATCCCAACCGATTTCTTCAGCAACCTTGTCAAGTAAGCCGCTAGCTACAACATATCTCTTGTCGCCTACTTGAACAACTGAATAGTCAAACTTAGGGTTAACACAAATTGCTTCATTGGCTGGAATAGTCCAAGGAGTAGTAGTCCAAATTACAAAGTAAGTATCTTTAGGATCGATAATACCCTTACCGTCAGTTACAGGGAAAGCAACGAAAATTGAGTTTGCTTCAACATCCTTGTATTCAACTTCTGCTTCTGCCAAAGTTGATTCACTTGACCATGACCAGTAAACTGGCTTCTTACCCTTGTAAATGTAGCCCTTCTTGTACATTTCACCGAAGACACGAATTTCTTGTGCTTCAAAATCGTGTTGCAAAGTAATGTATGGGTGATCCCAATCTGCCATTACTCCCAAACGTTTAAAGTCAGTCATTTGCTTCTGAATTTGTTCTTCAGCATATTGACGACAAAGTTCACGATATTTAGCACGATCCATTGTCTTACGATCTACACCTTTTTTAGCCAATTGTTGTTCAACTGGAAGACCGTGAGTATCCCAACCTGGAACGTAAGGTGCATAGTAGCCATTCATGTTCTTGTAACGAACAATGATATCCTTTGAAATCTTGTTCAAAGCGTGACCCATGTGAATGTTACCGTTAGCAAATGGAGGGCCATCATGTAAATCGAAACGAGGGTGACCTTCGTTTAACTTTAATCTTTGTTCATATAAATCATTTTCTTCCCATTCTTTTTGCCATTGAGCTTCACGAACGGGTAAATTACCTCGCATCTTAAATTTAGTTTTACCTAAATTAAGCGTATCCTTAATTCTCATTAACATTAATCCTTTCTAAAAAAAGAAAACCTCGTCCTACATTAGGACGAGGTTAACCGTGGTACCACCTAAATTGAACTCAAAATGAGTTCCACTTAATTTTGCGTAACGTGCAAAATACGTTTAGATCAATAGGCAGCTGATCAACTATCCGGCTCTTATGTTAGTCTCGCACCATCACTAACTCGCTGATTTGCCATCAAGTTTTACTGTCAATCTAATTAGCTATTTTTTATAATCGTCCGGAAATACAATCGTTGAACCTAACTTGCTTGCTGCATCGTCGGGCTTAATATTAACTGTCTCATGACTCGGACTGTCCCCTGTCATTGGCTTAGGAGCTGAATCATTGTCATCGTCGTCAGGATCATCTGGCGTTTCTAAACTCAAATCATCAGGGTCTTGAGAAGAGTTTACGTCATTTTCATCGTAGTTGTCAATATCTTCGTCGTCATCATCGTCTAATGCGGCTTCACGAGCAAACTCTTCTTCTTGTGATTCTGGACCAGCTGGAAGAGGTTCAGCACCGCCACCTGGATAGAAACGTTGTGTATGGAAATATTCATCCAATGCATGTTGCCAACGTTCATCACTCAAATTATCAATTTCATCTTGTAACATTGATTGCATCCGATTACGGAATTCACCAATTTGCTCTTTCAAGCGCTTATAATCGCTTGAAATAACTTCTTGTTGTTGCTTTTGATAATTTGTATCAGTCTCAGCTTGCTTTTTAGCATCTTCAACAATGCGTCTAGCTTCTGCCTCTGCTCTTTCTTTCATTTCATCTGCATTTTGTTGAGCAGAAATAAGAGACTTATTGATTGATTTCTTCTTGTCATTGTATTCATCAACTTGAGCTTGCAGATCTTTTATCTTAGAGTTTAAAGATACAACCTCATTCTTTAAATCAACGATTTGATCAAGCGCATCCCCATAATTATCAACGATTTCATCTAAGAAGCTGTCTACTTCGTAGCGATCATAACCATTACGCCCCTTAGACTTAAACTCCTTATTATGAATATCCATTGGAGTCAATTGCGTTTTTTTGTCTGCCAAAGTTTGAGCACCACCTTATACTTACCTTTTCTTGTAGCCGAAACATCCTCAATTAAAATTCGACCAAAATGTCTTAGGCTTAAGACATCATTTTCTTTTACCATTATATTAGAATCTATTACGTCATGCCAATTTAATTTGACTAATTGACTATTAATCATCTTTTGGATTTGGCCGCGGCTTTGTTTGCTGATCCCAGACAAAACAGCATCGATTCTCATAGAAGCAACAATTTCAGTTTTTTCACTAGAATCATCTTCGGGCACTAAAACCTCTTTAAACGTAATTGGTTTTAATTTTACTTGTGCTCTTCCTATTCGATCGATTTGTTCTTCAAAGAAATCAGCTAGTTCTTTTTTAGCAAAAAACTGCCACTTGCCATTTCCATCAGTAATGATATCACCAAAAGTATCAGTATCAATGCCTGAATTAGCTAAAGTACCTAAGACGGCACTGTGATTAATTTGAATAAATTTCTGAGGGTAATCTATTTCATAGGGCTGAATTTGGTAAGCGTCTGGACGAAGATTAACCCATTCCTCGCTTAAAAATACCCTCTTCTTTTCTGCGTCAGAATAACCACCATACTCTTGGATAAAGGCATCATTACCAACAATTGTTTTCAAAATATCTCTTTTAGCTGGATCTAGAAAATCCGTTAAAATTGATTCATGTTTAAAAATCAACTGATTAAAAAGACCAGTAAAATAGTCAATTACTGGTCTTTCTTCTTGATTAAAATGTGGGTAAAACTTACTTGCTTGTCTACGTTCCATTAACCTACTAGCCTCAATAAAAGATTAAAAATCCAAATCAAGACATAATTTTGTACGAAATACAAAATGAATAACGCAATTATTGGAGAAACATCAATCCCCGTTGAATAAGCTAATCTAGCAAGTGGGCCTCTTCTAAATAAGTTTAGATATGGATTAACAACTTTATCTAAGAAGCGCCCCACAGCTGAGTTGCGCAACATTGGCAACCAACTCATAATTGCGTCGATTACGATAAAAAGACTGTAGAGCCATAATATCCAAGTAAGAATTAAATAAATTGTATGTATTACGTTGAACATTAACTTAAATTATCTTTCTTATCCACTAAATCACTAATTTTTCCATCAGTGACAAACTTTGGTGGCGTAGCCAAAAAGATTCGATCACCGATGCGTTGGATTTCACCATTCAAGGCATAAACCGTGCCTGTAATGAAATCAACGATTCTACGAGCTGAGTCGTCTTCCATTCTACTAAAATTGATCACCACTGCTTTATTGTTAAGCAAGTTTTGTGCAACATCTTTAGCATCTGAATAAACTCTAGGTTCGTACAATACGATTTTGCTCTTAGATGAATTTAAACCGGATTTAATTGATACTACATTATCACGGCTTACAGAATTTAGAGGTACATCTTCGTTATTTTCGTTACTCTGAGCAGCATATTCTTCATCATTTTCCAATTCATCATCGTTTGAAATCCCAAAGAATCTGCCTAATTTATCAAAAGCCATCGTTATTTACCTCCAACTACTAGTTTTCGCCACGATGCTTGAAGAATGGGATATCACTGTTATCATCATCGTCATCTTGAGCACTAGTTTCAATTTGAGAAATACTGTCTTGGCCATCATTACCAAAAGCATCAAAACTTTCTTGATCCTTCTTTGGTTCAGCAAGCTTGGCATTTCTTCTTTGATTATCTTGATTATCGTTCAAACCCCAAACACTAGTAGGATCTACCATAGTTTGCTTTGGAGTTTCATGCTTTTCTTCTGTTTCAGAAGCTGGGTGAACAGTTTGTGGCCGATCAACTGGTTGAGTTTCAGTTTCAGGTTGAACTGTCTTATTAGCTTCTGATTCAGCAGCCTTCTTAGGTTGAGCCTTAATTTGGTGACTGCGTCCTGGTAATTGCTTTGATGCAGCTTCTTCGGCTTCAGAATCAATACCAGTAGCAATAACTGTTACAACAACTTCATCACCTAAGTTTGGATTAATTGAAGTACCGAAGATAATGTTTACGTCATCGCCAGCTGCCTTAGAAACGATTTCTGATGCATCTTGTGCTTCAAACAAAGTAAGGTCAGGACCACCAGTAATGTTAAGAAGAACTTGCTTAGCACCATCGATTGAAACTTCAAGAAGTGGTGAAGAAATAGCAAGCTTAGTTGCTTCAACAGTTCTGTTTTCACCACTAGCACGACCGATACCCATCAAGGCTGCACCTTGGTTTTCCATAACAGTCTTAACATCGGCAAAGTCCAAGTTAACGTAGTCAGTTGAAGTGATCAAGTCTGAAATACCTTGAACACCTTGCTTCAAGACATTATCTGCTTCCTTGAAGGCATCCATCATAGGGGTCTTCTTGTCAACCATTTCAAGCAAACGGTTATTAGCAATGATAACTAAAGTGTCAACGTATTGCTTAAGTTGAGTAATACCTTCAGCGGCGTTTTTTGAACGCTTAGGGCCTTCAAAACTAAATGGACGTGTAACTACCCCAACAGTTAAAGCACCAGTCTCACGTGCAATTTTGGCTACTACAGGAGCTGCACCAGTACCGGTACCACCACCCATACCAGCGGTAATAAAGATCATATCTGCACCCTTGAGTGCATCTTCAATTGTTTGTTCACTTTCTTCAGCTGCTTTTTGTCCAACTTCTGGATGTGAACCAGCACCTAAACCACGTGTCAATTTAGGCCCTAATTGAATCTTGTTTTCAGCTTTATTGCTGTTTAATGCTTGCACATCAGTGTTTGCTGCAATAAAGGAAACTCCTTGTACACCATCGTCAATCATTCGGTTAACAGCATTGCCTCCGGCACCGCCAACACCAATAACTTTGATGACAGCATTTTTATTGTCGTCTGAATCGAATGTAAAATCCATTAAATTTAACCACCTTTAATCAAAGAATTTCTTAAAGAAACTCTTTAAGCCATTAGTTTTTTCTTGATTATTATCTTTTTCATCCATTGAAGATGCGTCTTCATCGGATATTTTGTTTCTATTATAAGCTTCTTTGGCTTGACTTTCACTATTAGAAGCCGTACTTTTCGAAATCTTGGAACTTTTTGTTTGAACAGGTTCTTCAACTTCGGTTTCACCAAAGCCGTAAATTACTCCGTTAACTAAATAGTCGATTTCTGACATCTTGTATGAATAATTTACAATACCATAAGCAGCAGTATAAATTGGATTACGCATTCCAATTTGATCAGGTTGATAAATACGTGCTTTTACATTTAAGCCATTGGCCGTCAAACTATCAATGCCTTCTAACAAGCTTGTACCACCGGTAATTACGATACCACCTGGTTGCTTTAAGGCATGGTGCTTAGCAAGCCCTTTACCTAATCTGGTCAAAATTTGCTCCAAACGAGCATTAATGATTTCACTGAGGTAAACCTCATCAATCATTTGTTGTCCATTAGCGCCTACGCTGTTAATTGCAAACTTATCATTCTTTGAGGCAAAATCAGGATCTGCATAACCATAATCTAATTTAATTTGTTCCGCATCGCTCTTAGAAATACTTAAAACAGTGGAGATATCATTAGTAATATCGCTGCCACCTTCTAAGTCGATGTTAGCGTATTTGATTTGACCATCTTTAATTACAGTCGCAGTACTTACACCGCCACCTAAGTCAATAATAACTGACCCAAAGGTGCGCTCGCTTTCGTTTAATGCAACACTGGAAATTGCCAATGGAGTTGGTACGAAGAAGTTATTATGATATCCAGCTCGTTCGATTGCTTTCTTAATGTTGTGCAATGGACCTGTAGGAGCAGTAAGCAAAATGCCACTTACGCCTAATGAACGAGCGATCATCTTTCTTGGATCGTCAACTTCGGTCTTACCATCGATTAAAAAGCGACTTGGCAAGAAAGTGATTGCATCACGATTATCCTTAGCTGCAGATTTAATAGCAGATTGGATTGCACGCTTAACATCACCATTACTTACTTCTTGGCCTTGTTCGCCAACATTGCTAAAACCAGTAGCTGTCTCTAATTGCAGCATCCCTACTGGAATCCCAGCAACAACGCTATATATTTTAGCGTTAGTCTTTTCAGCTACACTCTTAAGTGCTCTACTAATTGCCGCAGCAGTTTGATCGATATCAACGATTTGACCATGTCTCATGCCAGAATTAGGCGTGGTAACTGCACCGATCACTTTACCTGAATCTGCAACAACGGCTTTTATACTTGTGGTTCCTATATCGAGTCCCACTAAAAGATTTGAATTCTCCAAAATTAAGCCCCCATTAATATTTGCCCTGGAAAAATTTTAACATAGATAAACATTTATAGCAGTTACGATATACCGTAAGCCTTTTTCTCACTAGAAGTTAATGGTCTACTAAATGCGCCTACTTCCAAATCGATTAAGCTGTTCTTACCAGCCTTGACTTTAATCTGGTCGTAATATTTAACTTTATCTTTGATAGTAACAACATTACCAACAACTACATTGCCATCTTTCATGACAAAAATAATTTGCGAATTTCGTCTAGTGTTCCCACTTAATAATTTTACCTGATTTCTGAAGTTTTTAGGTAAACTATTAAACAACTTTAAATCTTCTTTTAAGAAACCTGATTTGTTATAACCAACGAAAATAGGTTTAACTTGATCTACCTTTGACCAAGTTAAAGACTTACTGCCGATTTGGCCATTATTTAAAATCTTGCGATAATTATCTCCATCTTTCAAATATCCCATTGTTGGCCGCTCATTAACCTGTAAAATCAATTGATTAACATGGCCTAAATGAGCTTGTGCACTTTGAATTTCAGGATATTTCTTGGACAGCTTTTGACTTAAGTCTTTCTGCTGGAACAAATAATCAAAAACCTTATCGCTTGCTTTAATTTTAGAGACCTTAACAACCTCTTTAATTGGCAAATCATCAGCACCTACTACTTTAACCGTACTAATATTTGCTAAGGGCGAAATATAATAGCCTAAACCTACAACTGCCAAAATTGAAACAGTCATTATTAAACCTAGTCTGCGTCTCAATGAACGACGTCTTTCGGCTTGCAGACTAGAAAGCGAGGCAGAGATCTTGGCTTGTCCCTTGCGGCTATTTTTCTGCTGATTAAATTCATGATTCAAGTAAGGAGACAATTCTTTTCTTGGATCAATTTTTGTTACCGGCTTTTTGGCCATCTGCCTCACCTGCTTTCTAACGAGAAATTTCTTGCATTACCTTAATTACTTGATCAGAGGCATCTGGAACACCTAAAGCCTTGGAGGCTTTGCTCATTTCATGAGCATATTTTTCATCAAGCAAAATGTGATCGATTGAAGAGACAAAATTATTTGGATTTAAGTCATCTTCAGGAATAACTAATGCTGCACCAGCTTTTTCCAAATCAAGTGCGTTCTTCATTTGGTGATTATGAGTAACATTTGGACTTGGAATTAAAATTACTGGAACACCTAATGCAGTAAATTCCGCAATACTGGTTGCACCTGATCTAGAAACAACACAGGTCATTTGTGGCAAAAGCTCAGGCATGTTCTTAATATATGGCAAAATCTTAATGTTTGTACCAATATCAACATCCTTTAACTTCTTTTGAACAGAGTCAAAGTAATAAGTACCTGTAGCCCAGATGATTTGATATGGCTTCTTTTTAAGTGTCATTAATGACTGAAGCATGATGCGGTTGATTGCCAATGCACCACGTGAACCACCAAAAACCAACACTGTTGGCATTTGTGGGTTAAGACCCCATTCTTTCTTCAAATCGATCTTTTCCTCGTGCAAGCCTAAAACTTGTTGTGAACGAGGATTACCTGTCTTAACCAATTTTTTCTTTTCAGAAAATTCTTTGGCAGCATCATCAAAGGTGTAACAAATTTTGTCAACATAGTGACCTAAAAACTTGTTAGCTAAACCAACTACAGAGTTTGATTCGTGGATCATGGTTGGAATATGCATCTTGGCAGCTTCATAAACCATCGCACCACTTACATAACCGCCAGTACCTAACACAACGTCTGGTTTAAATTCTTGCAAAATCTTACGTGCACTCTTGGTAGCTTGCAAGAACAACTTTATCGTCTCAAAGTTCTTCAACGGATGCTTACGGTTGAAGCCTTGAATCTTAATGGTTTTAAAGTTAACCCCAGCAGCAGGAACGATTCTTGATTCTAGACCCTTTTGCGTACCTACAAACAAGATTTCATCGTTTTTGCTAATTCCGCGTTCTTTCAAACGTTCAATAATTGCCATGATTGGGTAAATGTGGCCACCAGTGCCGCCGCCTGTAAATATAACTCTCATTTTATTTAGTCTTTAATTCCTTAACAAATCTAACAAAGTAATCGCCACGTTCTTCGAAGGTTCTGAATTGATCCCATGAAGCACATGCTGGTGAGAACAATAATACGTCGCCAGGTTCAGTCAATTCATAAGCTCTTGGAACAGCTTCTTGAAGGGTATTAACGATCACGATATCCTTAATGCCAGCTTTTCTAGCTGCATCAGCCAAAAGATACTTAGTTTCACCATAAAGAACGATTGACTTAACGTGCTTCTTAAATAATGGTACCAAATCGTCAAAGGTGAATCCTCTATCTAGACCACCAGCAATTAATACTTCTGGTTCCTTAAATGCAGGAATGGCTACCGTAGCAGCTTCAATATTAGTTGACTTAGAATCATTATAAACCTTGCGACCATCAAGTGTTGTTACATATTGCAAACGATGCTTAGCACCAGTAAAAGTGCTTAAAACTGCTGCAATATCATCATTGTCAGCACCCATAATCTTAGAAATAGCGATCGCTACTAAACTGTTTTGCAAGTTATGGATACCTGGCAACTTGATATCAGCAATCTTCATAATCTTTTCGTTTTGGCTTTCAAGATATTCATCACCGATAAAGTAATCTGCATTATGATCAGTTTCTGAGAAAGTTTGCATCTTAGCTGGAGATACTTTCTTTTCTTGAGCCAAAATGTCCTTTTGATCATAGTTAGCGATAAAGTAATCGTCACTAGTTTGGGTTCTAGTTACGTTCAATTTTGCGTTGACATAATTTTCAAAGGTCTTGTGGTAGTCCAAGTGAACATTGTGATAAATATCAACGATAGCTGCAACCTTAGGATCAATGTCAGTTACACCTAGAAGTTGGAAGCTTGAAATTTCCACTACTAAGATATCGTCTTTAGTAGCCTTAGGAACAACTTCGGAAATTGGCACACCAATGTTACCAACGGCATAAGCGTGGTGACCAGATTTTTGCAAATGGTGATCCAAAATTCTTTGAGTAAGCATTACTGTAGTAGTCTTACCGTTTGAACCTGTTACACAAACATAAGGCGCCTCACTGCAGCTCAATGCGATTTCAGGTTCAGTAATAATAGGAATATTTAATTCCTCAGCCTTTTGGACCATTTGGTTTTCGTAGGGGATACCTGGGTTCTTAACTAAATAATCAAAGTGTTCTTTTTCAAGAAGGTCAACTGGGTGATGTCCACCGATTACACGGACGCCTCTAGCCTTTAATTCTTGTGCTTTTTCATTCTTATCAAGATCAGCTTTGTCATTTAAAGTTAGCTTAGCGCCCAACTTTAAGAGCAACTCACTAACAGCAAAACCGCTTTTTCCTAAACCTAAAACTAAAATATTCTTATCAGTATAAGTTTTAATATCCTTCATTTTTTATCCCCAAATTGCTAAATACAAAATACTACCAATTAAACCAACAATCCAAAATACAGTGTCAACTTTCCATTCGGACCAGCCCAGCATTTCGAAGTGGTGGTGAATAGGAGTCATCTTAAAGATTCTCTTACCTGTTGTTTGGAATGAAATTACCTGCAAAATTACACTAGCAGTTTCGCAAACGAAGACAATTCCGACAAGCAAAAGTGACCATGGTTTGTTAAGCATGATACTTACAGTAGCCAAACCGCCACCTAAAGCAAGGGAACCAGCATCCCCCATAAAGATCTTAGCTGGTTTATGGTTGAAAATAAAGAAGGCAATTAAACCACCGATTACACTCATACAAAAGGCCAAAACAGCAAAATTCTTTTGTTTAAATGCAATATAAGCATAAGTACCGTAAGCCACAACCGATAAGCCAGTTGCTAAACCATCAAGTCCATCTGACAAGTTAACAGCGTTTGAGAAACCAACCAGCCAGAAAATAATGAAAATGATGAATAAAACTACGCTATGTACAACTCCGGCGAAAGGAATGTACAAGCCAAATTGGAAATGATCACTTGCAGCAATCATAACAATTACAATCGCAATAATAATTTGAAGAGCTAATTTTTGCCATGCTCTCAAACCTAAATTACGCTTGAAGTAAAGTTTGATTCCATCATCAAGGAAACCAATTATACCGTAGCCCAACAAACTGATAACCAAAATCCAGACTACTTTGTTCAAATTATGTTGCCATGCAGCAACCCAAATAACGGAAATACCAGCAGCGATAACGAAAACTGTTCCTCCCATAGTTGGCGTACCAGATTTTTTCTGGTGCCACTTAGGACCTTCATCACGAATTTCTTGTCCTTCATGGTGTGAACGCATAAATCTAATCAACAACGGTATAAAAATCACTGTCAAAATCAGTGAACTAACTAAAGCAATACAGCTTGCCAGCATAATATTCATTCTATGCTACTCCTTTAAATTAACTTTTATTTTCTTCTCGGCCTTTATTTCTGTCCCTTTAGCCACATCTTGGCTAGCAACAGTTCCGGTTCCCTTCATACTAAATTTAACGCCTGTGAGGTTTGCGAACTCATACAAATCATTAATGCTCCAGCCGCGCATATCTGGGCAAGTTACCTTACCAGACGTAGATACAAATATTTTATCGCCTGACTCCAATCTTTCGCCCTTCTTGATGCCTTGATCAATAATCTTCTTGCCACTACCAACCTTAACAATATTCAAACCAATTTGATTTGCTTTGGCAGCAGCTTGATTATAGGTCATGCCCTTAAAGTTAGGTACTTTAACAGTAGTTGAAGCATTGTCGTTTTTAGACATTGAGATGATTCTGCTCATCATTGGCTTAAAGATAGAAGCCAAGATCTTTTCAGCAGTAGCACCACCACCTAAATGTGGTTGTTTAAGCGTTAAGTAAATACAATAGCGTGGACTGCTTGCAGGGTAAACACCAACTACTGAGAAGATGTAGTTGCTGTCGCCCTTCAAATAACCGCCGCCCTTTGGATTAGCTATCTGAGCAGTACCAGTTTTAACACCAATATCAGCATTACCCATCTTGTAGGCATTACCAGTACCAGATTGTTTATTAAGTACCTTCTTCATATTAGCTAAAACAATTTTCTTGGTCTTATTGCTGTAAACTGGTGAACCAACTTTCTTGATTTCATAGCCCTTAATTGTTTTACCGTTTGAGTCAGTAATCTTATCAACTAATTGCGGCTTGACCATTTGACCATTATTAGCAAGTGAACTGTAAGCCTGCATCATTTGCATTACATTGACGTTTACACCCTGACCAAATGCAGTAACGGCCTGGTCAACTGGCGTCTTGAATGAAATGAAGCCTGGTTGTTCTCCTGGAAGCGTAATTCCAGTCTTTTCACCGATATGGAACTTCTTCAAGTATTTCTTCCAGGTCTTGGCACCCATCTTTTGTTCCAACTTAACAAACCCAGTGTTACTTGAACGCTCGAAGGCTTGTGAAAATGGAATTGTACCCCAACCAGAAGTTAACCAGTCGTGAATAGTTGAGCCGCCAATATTTACTGATCCTGAACGATAGTATTCATTAGGGTTGTAATTGCCACTGTTAACTACTGCCGCAAAGGAAAGTACCTTGAATACTGAACCCGGTTCATAAGTATCTTGAACTAAGATATTACGATATGCCTTAGTTAAACCTTTTCTAGTTTGTGGGTTAAACGTTGGCCGTTGTGAAGCTGCCAAAATCTTCCCAGTCTTCATATCTTCAACAACTGCAGTCATTGATGTTGGACTGTAAGCCTTTTGTACATCTGTCAAATGCGATTCAAGATAACTTTGCAGTTGTGAATCAAGCGTCAGGTAGAGGTTGTTACCATTCTTAACTGGCTTATAAACCTGATTGCCATTAGGCATTTGATATTCAGATGCATCAACTGAAGAAATTCGGTAACCATCAGTACCAGTCAAAGTCTTGTTAAAGTAGGCTTCGATCCCCATGGTACCTACCAAGTTTTGAGCATTGGTCTTTTTATCATAGATAGGTTGAGCCAAACCCACAACGTGAGAAGCAAAATTACCATTAGGATAAAGTCTAGATGGCGTGGCCAAGAATTTAATTCCTGGCAATTTCATTGCCTCAATCTTCTTCTTTTGCTTGCTGGTTAACCCGCTGCCTGCTGTACCAAATTGAACTTGGAAAGCCTTATGCTTTGGCGTCAAATATTGATAGATCTTATCCGCCGACATTGGCAAAACTTTAGCCAACTTTTCAGCTGTCTCAGATTTATTAACTACATATTCTGGCTTGTTTTTGTAGTTGATTGACGACTTATCCAAAATTGCATAAATAGTGTACAAATGCGATTCTTCCGCAATCGCCAATCCATTTCGATCATAAATGGTTCCGCGCGTGGCCTTAATAATCTGATTACGTTTATAAAGCTCTTTAGTACGTTCGGATAAATTTTCACCATTAACTGTCTTAGATATTCCGATATATAAAAATCTAGCCGTAAATACAAGAAAAACCAAAGCGACAGCTACTTGGAGAAATCTCCCCACTGTAAAGCGGTAGCTGTGGGCTTTGGATTTTTGTAATTTTAAATTACTGTTTTTTTTCATTAGCGAATTGTCCTAATGTTTTTATTAATAAGAGTTAAGCCCTTTTCGCGAGCAATTTTATTTAAACGCGTAGTTGAGGTCAACTCACCAATTTCTTGACGTAAATCGGTAACCCTGTTCTGTTCCTTAGCAACTGATTGTTGAGTATTGGTTAACTCATGTTGAGCCGAAGTTGCAGAAATGCTAGAAGAAACTAAAAAAATCATCATCCCAAGCGTAATCACGCTTCCAACAATTAATAAAGTTTTTTCTACCCAATTATAAGGAACTTTACGCGGATCAAGGATAATTCGTTGACGTTTCTTAGAACCATTTTGCTTACTTGGTTCATATTCTATTCTTCTTGCTGAACTGTCAGCCATAACATTTTCCTCTTTATAACTTCTCTGCAACCCGTAGTTTTGCACTGTGTGAGCGGTTATTTTTCTCTAACTCCGAAGTCGAGGCGGTAATTGGTTTGCGATTAACCAAACGCAGCGTTGGTTTCATATCGTCTGGTACAAAAGGCATCCCTCTTGGCACCTCTACTTCTGAATACTTCTTAAAAATCTTTTTAACGATTTTGTCTTCATGAGACTGGAATGTAATCACGCTGATTCGACCGCCAGGTCTTAAGACCTTAATTGCTTCTTCCAGAGAAGCTTGCAATACATCTAATTCATGATTAACGGCCACTCGCAAAGCTTGAAAACTCTTCTTTGCCGGGTGTCCTCCTGTCCTTCGTGCATATGCAGGGATTGCCTCTTTAATTATGTCAACCAGTTCAAAAGTTGTCACAATTGGCTTATCCTTACGTCTTTCCACGATTTTGCGAGCTATTTGACGGGAGAATTTTTCATCTCCATATTTGTACAAAATATCCGCTAGTTCTTTTTGACTTAAAGTATTAACTAACTGATAAGCATCTAAGCTTTGACTTTGATCCATCCTCATATCAAGCCGAGCATTATAGCGGTATGAAAAACCGCGATCAGCCTGATCAAACTGAGGGGATGAGACACCTAAATCATAGTATATGCCATCTATGCCATCTGAATAACCTAGCTCAACCAGATCCCGCTGCAGATTCGTAAAGTTGTCATGTACGAGCTTCAATTTAGGTTCACTATCCGGTTCCAATAAATCAGCAAAGTTCAACTTTGCCGATTTTATTGCGTATTCATCTTGGTCAAAACCTATCAACGTACCGGTGTCAATTTTGCTGAGCAAATATCTTGCATGCCCACCACCGCCAAAAGTTGCATCTACATAAAGACCACCGTTTTTTGGTTTCAAATTGTCGATAGTTTCATGTAAGAGTACACTGGTGTGTTTGAATTTCATATTTTATAGTTCAATGTCGTCCAAATTTTCAGCAATGTCATCATAGTCTTCGTTAGCTTCTTCTTCGAAGCTATCCCAACGCTCCTTAGACCAAATTTCAATTCGGTTAGAAACACCTATAATGACACATTCTTTTATGAGTTTAGCATGGTCTTTGAGCGTTGCTGTCAGATTAACGCGACCCTGCTTATCAAACTCACATTCCATCGCACCAGAGTAGAATAAACGCATAAATTTACGCACATTCCTCTTAGTCAACGGAAGTTTTGCTAATTTAGCTTCAATCTTTGACCATTCGTCCATCGAATAGCCAAAAATGCAGCCTTCCATTCCTCGCGTGAACACCATCTTGTCGCCAATCTGTTCACGCAGTTTCGCTGGTATAATTAAACGACCCTTGCTATCCAGATTGTGGTGGTATTCACCCATGAACATGGTCTAGCCCCCTTCCACTAAATAATTTACCACAATTCACCACTCTCTACCACCTGCATGGGCAAAAAATACAGATTTTTAGATTTATTTATAATTTTTCTTTTTACAAAATTTAAAAAAGGTGCAAAATATTATCATTTTGCACCTTTCGTATATACAAATAAGATCTATCTCATATAAGCATCATTAATAATAATCCCACGTACCATAAACTAGTACATGCGGCTAAATAGTCCCATAATTTGCGTAATGTTTTGCTTAAAGAAATATTTTTATTCTTTATCGCATCATTCAGTGAAACAACGATAACCAAGATAAAATAAATCAAAAAGCCATATGGTAAAAAAGAAGGTTGATTCATATGCGCCGTAATTAAATTGCATCCCGCGATGAAAAAGAATGGCAAAACATCGTAGCCTCTAAACTGCGCATGTGGAAATAATAAATTGATTACAAAAGCAACCGCTAAACCAATAATCGGCATTAGGAAAATATAAAGCATAAAAGTTCCTCCATTCCTTTATTCTAAACTACAATTGATTTGAAAAAAACTATTAATAAGCATAAAATATTGTTCAAATAGGAGGGCTTTTTATGGCACGAAAGAAGAAAAAGAAATCTGGTTTTCAAAAATTGACTATTGTCATGGCATGGCTAATGGCTTTCATTACCTTAGCAGCAGTTATCGCTGGAGCTGTTGGTGCAATGGCCAGTGCAGGAATGTTTTAAAAAAAGACACGGAAAAATTTTCCGTGTCTTTTTTATTTATACTCGATAAGCATTCAAATCAATTAAGAATGGATAATCTTGTGCTAAGTTGCCCCAAATCCAATACAAAAGAGTAAAAACTAAAGTAGACCAGCCTAAGTTGACTAATAATGATAATAATAATGCATGCATTGAGACATCAGCAAAACCTACCGCTTTAAAGATCAGCCAACTATAAGCAATAAAAACTGTAGTTCCAAGCAATATTACTATTAATCTTGCCCAAAAAACTTCAGGTAAGAAGCGTGCGATTCTTTGGCAAAGCCAACAGCTAACCGGTAAAAATACAGTATAGATACCGATAATGCCATAGAAATAAACATCCGCCACGATTCCTGTACCGATTGCCAGCCAAATTTCATTTTCATTTGTATCATCGAATAGCCCAATCAACATCATACTGATTGGCAAAATCACACTGGCTGCACCGAAGCTGCCATAGTTCATGAACTGATGCAAATAAAATGAGCAAATACCATCGATAATCAATGCGACAAACATAGCAATAGCTAAAACCCATTTACGAAAAATAGACATTAGTTAGCCACCTGTCTTTCAATGACTGTGACAACAGAAGGATCATTAATATCGCCTGCTGGCTTAATTCTAATTTGGTCAGACAAGCCGAAAGAATCACGCGTGGTAGTAGTTACAGTACCAATTAATAAGCCCTTAGGTGAATTGCCACCCATACCACTAGTGTAAACTCTAGTACCAGCCTTTAACTTACGGCCATCAACTACTTGAGTAAAGGCTAAATTATTATTAGAAGTAACAGTAATAATTCCGTGCACTGTTTTTCCGTTAACGGCATCTGCTTGCACTGCGAAACGGTTAGCTGATTCATCAGTTGTAGTAATTAATTCAACCTTAGATGAAGCAGCATTGGCTTCAATAATTCGGCCAATAACACCGCCACCACACATAACGGCCATGTTCTTTCTAATACCTGCAGAACTACCCTTGTTAATAGTCAATAAATCTGACCAAGTATCAGGTGATCTCGAAATCACTGATGCATTAACTAAGGTATATCCACTCAATGTGTCCTTTAGTTTCAATGCAGACTTTAATTGACGATTTTCTTTTTCAAGAGCCGAATTCCGTACCTTGGTTTGACCCAAGTTAGTAACTTCACGCTTTAAGTGATTATTCTCTTCTTGAGTATTTAAAATGTCATGAGCACTGTTCAAGCCGCCAGAAACCCAGCCAACAGGAACATCAACAATCCTTGTACCTAAAGCAACAATATCATTGCCTAAGCTTTGGATCAGTAATGGTGTATTACGTTTCTTGCGTAAGCTGACGCTTCCACCTAAAACGACTAAAACAACGATAACTATAATAAATGCTGATAATAATTTTTTGTTTTGCAGAAATTTTTTCATTAAGAATTGATCCCAAAGAAAAACCGGCAACAGCCGGCTTTTTTATTATTTGCGACTTCTACGCATTACTTCAATATTCTTAAGTGATTCACCAGTACCAATTGCTACACAATCAAGCGGATCTTGAGCAATAAATACAGGTACCTTAGTTGCTTCAGAAATAACTTCTGGCAAATTCTTAAGAAGTGCGCCACCACCAGTTAAAACGATACCGTGATCGATAACGTCAGCGGCAATTTCTGGTGAAGTTTGTTCCAAAGTTTCTTTAATTGCTACGATAATGTCTTGAACAACATCTTGAATAGCCTTAGCAATATCAACTGCTTCAACATCGATTGATTTTGGCAAGCCGGTTACCAAATCACGACCACGGATATTCATTGATTCAATTTCCTTAGCCTTTTCAACAGAAGCTGAGCCAATTTGAATCTTAATATCTTCAGCAGTTCTTTCACCGATTAATAAGTTAAAGTTTGAGTGAATGTAGTTAATAATTGCATTGTTAAACTTGTCACCAGCTTGACGAATTGAAGTTGATGAAACGATACCACCAAGTGAAATAGTAGCAACATCAGTAGTACCACCACCGATATCAACAACCATTGAACCTGTAGGATCCATAACTGGAAGACCTGCACCAATAGCTGCTGCGAATGGTTCTTCAATTACGAAAGCTTCACGTGCGCCAGCTACTCTAGCAGCATCAATTACAGCACGCTTTTCAACTTCAGTAACACCTGATGGTACACAAACCATTACTGAAGGCTTAGAATTGCCAACTGTCTTTTCCATAAAGTATTTAAGCATAGCTGCTGTAGTATCGTAGTCAGCAATTACACCGTCCTTCATAGGACGAATTGCTACGATAGTACCAGGCGTTCTACCAATCATTTCCTTAGCTTCTGAACCTACAGCGATAACTTCACCTGTTTGCGTATTCTTTGCTACTACGGAAGGTTCTCTTAAAACGATTCCTTTACCTTCCATATAAACGAGTGTATTGGCTGTACCTAAATCGATACCAATATTTTTTGTACCTAATCCAAACACAAAAATCTCTCCTTAATTGTTGCGGTCTCTAAATCTTGAATAATTATAGCATACTATAACTTTAAAGGTGATTTTCGCGCGAATTTTAAAGAAGTTTAAACTAATTTTTCTTCACGCATGCTCAGATAGTGACCTTGCCCCACAATAAAGTGGTCCAAAAAGTCAATTTTCATCATCTTTGCTACTTGGCATAAATCCTCCGTTAATTCAAAATCACTGGAAGACGGCATTAGTTTGCCACTTGGATGATTATGAGCAATAAAAATCCCTGAACAGCCATAGATTACAGCCCAACGAAAAATCTCCCGCGGATGGGCTACTGATCTGTTTAATGTACCTTGAAATAATTTTTTCTCGGCAATGATATGACTAGCATTATCAATATATAATGCCCAAAGCTCTTCTTGTTTATGTCCTACTAATTTATCAGCTAAATAATTGCCCACTTCTACGCTGGAAGTCAAAACCGCTTTGCGTTTAGGCGAAGCCAGGCGCAAACGATCTAATACTTCCTCGGCGGCAATGGCAATATCATCTGGACAGTCAGGACCGGTAATAAACTGAACTAAATCATCAAAATTAGCCAACTGATTTTTACCCAAAAAGTTTTCTAATTCTCTAAAATCGGTTATTCCCTTATCCTCAAACTGTCTAAATAATTGAACTAATAACTCTAGGTCTGTCCTTACAAAGCAATGACTTGAATTTTTTTCTTTCATGAAAATTCCTCCTCATTACTTATTACGCAAAAAAGAGCTAAATTCTCTTGAGAAATTCAAAAAAGTTTTGACAAATCATTGCGGCGTTAGTCCGATCTTTTTCCGTTGGGGGAATCAAATCGGGCACCATCACGCATTTTAAACCAGCACTGGCTGCTGATTGAACACCAGTAGATGAATCTTCAAACACCAGAATATTTTCTTTAGGCAAATGCATCTTCTTAGCAGCTGTTAAATAAATATCTGGTGCTGGCTTTGGTTCAATATGACCCTTTTGCACATCTAGGTAACTGATATGGAAATCAAAATAATTTCTAATACCAGTTGCCCAAAGCACGTGTTGCACAACGTCTTCATAATTACTTGAAGCAATGGCCATATGCATCCCACGCTTTTGAAATTCATCTAGTGCTTCTTGCACGCCAGGCTGTAATTTCAATTTTCCTTCATCGGTCCACTGCCAAACGAGGTCGTCGGTTCGCTTAATGAAGCGATCACGATCAGCGTCGGTTTTGAAATACTTATGATAAAAATCCTGCATTTCCTTAACTGTGGCACCAGTTAATTTCAAATATGCATCGCGCGGCGTACCAAGATCTTCCTCTTCTGCCGCTTGGATATTTGCATCCCAATACAGTTTTTCTGAATTAACCAGCAAGCCATCCATGTCAAAAACAATGCCTTGAATATCATCATTTATTCCTTTAACGTGCATCATTTTTTCCTTTCCAATTTAAAATTGCGCTTACCAAATAAAACGAGCCAGTAACTAACAAAATATCGTTATCCGCCATTTTATTCTTTAACGTGGTAAACCCTCTTTGATAGTCCCGTTCATAATTATATCTTCTTTGCACATCAATTGGAAAATCATTTTGTTCGGCTACACGTGGATAATCTAGCGTTGTAAGCAAAACATCATCATTTTGCTTAAACAAGGCAAAGACTTGCTCTAAATCTTTATCCTTCATCATGGTTACTAGCGCATGGATATGACCCTGTCTTTTTTCAGCTAATTGATGAACCGTTTTAAGCAGATTAGTCATGGCCTGAATATTATGAGCACCGTCCAAAATAATCAATGGCTTGGTCTGCAATACTTGATAACGACCAGGTATTACTGTCTGATCAATCGCCTGCTCCACTTTTTCATTTGTTAAAGGCAAATCGAGTAAAAAGAAAGTTCGAACCGCAATAGCAATATCGAAACCCTCAACTTGCGGACGCAATTTAAAGGCAAGCTCATGTTCATTGTCTGAATAAACAATTTGTTCATCTAGTTTAACTTCAAAATCGCGACCTAATTGATAAAGAGGTGCCTGCTCTTTTTCCGCTTTTTGCTTTAAAATAGGCAAAACTTCTTGTGGCACATTACCCAAAACCACTGGTCTATTTCTTTTTATAATGCCACTTTTTTCACGGGCAATATCTTGAATCGTAGGACCAATAATTTGCTCATGATCCAAGCCAATGGTAGTAATAATGCTGGCCTCTGGCGTAATCACATTGGTTTTATCATGTTCACCACCAATGCCTACTTCAATTACGGCATAATCGCATTTTTGGTCTGCAAAATAGACAAAAGCTATCGCTACTTCATATTCAAAGGTAACCAATGAGAAGTCATTATCTTCTTTTTGAATTTCTTCAAAAGCTGCTTGCACCTTATTGGCTGCTTTTACCAAATCTTGATCGCTAATATCTTGATTGTTCAGTTGAATTCGTTCGTTAAAACGATAAACATAAGGTGAGACAAAAAGGCCAGTCTTCTGACCAGCCTTTTTAAGCAGAGTTGCTAAATAATATGAAGTTGAGCCTTTACCATTCGTACCTGTAATATGAACGGTTTTTACTTGATCTTGCGGATTGCCCAATTTTGCCAATATCTTTTTGATAAAAGATAAATCGTTTTTTGGATGCAAGTGTGGCAAAGAATACAAGCAAGAAATTACTTCTTGGGCATTAGTAAACTTCAATTATTTACTCTCCTTCAAGTCTTGAATTCTTTCACGAACGCCACTTAATTGACTTTCGTAGTCAGCCTTCTTTTCCTTTTCTTTGTTAACAACTGCTTCTGGAGCGTGGTCAACAAAGCCTTTGTTAGCAAGCTTCTTTTCACAACGAGCAACTTCGTCTTCAAGACGCTTTTCTTCTTTTTCCATCTTAGCTAATTCGTCATCAACGTTAACAAGTTCAGTCAATGGAACAAAGATTTGTGCGCCTGGAATAACTGCAGTCTTAGCCAATTTTGGAGCTTCAATTTTTTCAGCTACTTCAAGCTTCTTAGGGTGTAAGAAGTTTTCTACGTAGTCAGCATTTTCATCCAAAATGTGCTTATCCTTAGCATCATCCAATTGAATCATGATATCAATCTTAGATGACATTGGTGCGTTAACTTCCATACGGATGTTACGTACAGCCTTGATAGTTTCAATCAAGAAGGCCATATCATTATCTGCTTGCTCATTTTCAAATTCTTTATGAGTTTCAGGGTACTTAGCTACCATGATTGACTTGCCTTCGTGTGGCATTGAAAGCCAAAGCTTTTCGGTTACGAATGGCATAATTGGGTGCATCAAACGCAAGATTTGATCAAGAATCCAAATAAGGTTTTCTTGCTTTCTAGCCTTTAATTCTTCGTCATCACCGTTTAAAGCAACCTTAGAAATTTCGATGTACCAGTCACAGAAGTCGTTCCAGATAAAGTTGTAAAGTTCACGACCTGCTTCACCAAACTTGTATTCATCAAAGAGTCTAGTTACTTCACTTACAGTGTGGTTCAAACGATCAAAGATCCATCTGTCTGACAAATCAAACTTAGAAACTTCAGGCATGTGAGCTGGCTTAGCATCTTCTGGCAAGTTCATGATTACGAAACGACTTGCGTTCCAAATCTTGTTGATGAAGTTCCAAGCAGCTGATAACTTCTTAGGATCATAACGAGTATCTTGACCAGGAGCAGTACCGTTAAGCAAGAACCAACGAAGAGCGTCGGCACCGTACTTGTCAACAACATCCATTGGGTCAACACCGTTACCAAGTGATTTACTCATCTTGCGGCCTTGTTCGTCACGCATCAAACCGTGCAAAACAACATCGTTGAATGGACGCTTGCCAGTAAAGTGCAAACTTTGGAACATCATTCTGGATACCCAGAAGAAGATGATGTCGTAACCAGTTACCAAAGCATTGGTTGGGAAGTAACGCTTGAAGTCTTCTGAATCAGTGTCAGGCCAACCTAAAGTTGAGAAGGGCCAAAGAGCACTTGAGAACCAAGTATCAAGTACGTCTGGATCTTGTTCCCAGTTTTCAGCATCCTTAGGAGCATCAACACCTACGTAAGTTTCACCAGTCTTTTTGTTGTACCAAGCTGGGATACGGTGTCCCCACCATAATTGACGTGAAATACACCAATCATGAACATCTTCCATCCAGTGGTCAAGAGTACCTTCAAAACGTTCTGGGACAAAGTTTACCTTGCCAGCAGTCTTTTGATTCTCAAGAACCTTGTCAGCAAGTGGCTTCATCTTAACGAACCATTGCTTAGAAAGTCTTGGTTCAACTTGAACGCCTGAACGTTCTGAGTGACCAACTGAGTGAACGATTGGTTCAATCTTAATTAAGTAACCTTCTTCTTTAAGGTCCTTAACTAATTGTTCACGACAGTCAAAACGATCCATACCAGCATACTTGCCACATTCTTCGTTCATGGTACCGTCATCGTTCATGACGTTAATTCTCTTCAAATTGTGACGGTTACCAACTTGGAAGTCGTTAGGGTCATGGGCTGGGGTAATCTTAACCAAACCAGTACCAAATTCTGGATCTACGTGTTGGTCTTCAATAATTGGAATATGACGACCAACAAGTGGCAATACCAATTCTTTGCCAACAATGTTCTTGTAACGTTTATCACCAGGAGCAACAGCAACGGCAGTATCACCAAACATGGTTTCAGGACGAGTAGTAGCAATTTCTACATAACCTGAGCCATCTACAAATGGATACTTGATGTGATAGAAGGCACCCTTATCATCTTTGTGAATAACTTCGATATCACTCAAAGCAGTTTGTAAAGCTGGGTCCCAGTTGATGATGTATTCACCACGGTAAATCAAGCCTTCGTTGTAAAGTTGTACGAAGACCTTTTTTACAGCTTTAGAAAGACCTTTGTCCAAGGTAAATCTTTCTCTTGAATAATCAAGTGAAAGGCCCATCTTAGCCCATTGGCCCTTGATGATTGCTGCGTATTCATCTTTCCAGTCCCAAACTTGCTTAACGAAGGCTTCACGTCCCATTTGGTGACGATCCTTGCCTTGCTTACGAAGCTTAGCTTCAACCTTGGCTTGAGTAGCAATACCTGCGTGGTCCATACCAGGAAGGTAAAGCGTATCATAGCCTTGCATACGCTTGAAACGAATTAAAGTATCTTGAATTGCAGTATCCCAAGCATGACCCAAGTGCAACTTACCAGTTACATTTGGTGGTGGAATAACAATTGAATATGGGTGAGCTTTTTTGTCACCAGATGGCTTGAATAAATCTTCATCAAGCCATTCTTGATATCTGCCTTTTTCAACCTCATTTGGGTTGTATTTAGGTGCTAAATCTGTCATTAAAAATTTCCTCCAATAAAAAAGTCCTAGACAATGTTGTCTAGGACGATTTACTAACCGCGGTACCACCTACGTTAAACATATAAAACATGCTTCTCTTATAAGCGATAACGGCGCTGAAGTGTCCGGATTAACTTACTTAATTTCAATTAATCAGCTAATCAAGCTACCAATCAACTTCTGGCCTCTCAGCTATCTGGCTTTTCTCTGTAAACGAAGTCAATACCTCTTGATTCTGGCTTTGTTTTTGATTATAGCATGAATCTATTTTAGAAAAAAGGGATAGATGCATTGTATCATTCAATCAACTAATATTCTTCAACTTAATAACAACAATAATTTTTTCTGCTGATAGTTCTCAATTAGTGTTGTGATGCACCTGAAGTAGCATCTGATTCCGTTGGCATGTCTTCATAAGCAGTATTAGCAGCAATGCGACCGAAAGTGAAGATATCAGCCAATGAGTTACCGCCCAAACGGTTACCTGCGTGAATACCACCGGCATTTTCACCAGCTGAATACAAGCCATCAATAATCTTGCCGTCCTTATTAAGAACATGTGCTTTAGTATCGATGACCAAACCACCCATAGTATGGTGAATAGCAGGCTTACGAGGAGTTGCATAAAATGGAGCGACTTCACATTTCAAGCCTAAAACATTCTTATGAAATTCTGGATCTTTTCCTGCATCAACATATGAATTGTACTTCTTAATGGTATCAACTAAAACATCTGGATCCATACCAATTTGCTTAGCTAAACCTTCTAAAGTATCATCTCTGAACAGGGTGCCAGCCTTAACTTGAGCATCAAGGGACTCTTGAGTAGTATTGTAGGCAGTTTCCTTAATCTTATCGTCAGCAATTTGATAAATTAATCCACCATTGGCAATTACAGCTTTAGCTAGCACATCACGTTCTGCAAATTCATTGACAAAACGCTTGCCTTTTTTGTTAACCATAATGTAGTTTGCTGGCGGAGTTACAACACCAGTGAATAATTCACCAGTTTTGGGATCGGCTACTGGCATTAACTGGATAAAGCCCATACCGAACAAATCAGCACCAGCTTCAAGACCTAAATTAATCCCATCACCAGTAATTGATGGTGAGTTAGTAGTTGCGATATCATCGTCAATCTTTTGCCAGTAAGTATTATATTTTTGTACCATCTTAGTGTTGGCGCCAAAACCACCTGCAGTTAAAATGACAGCCTTTGAATGAACAGTCAACTTACTGCCATCAGCACGTGTAGCAACTACGCCGCGTACCTTGCCATCTTCAATGATCAATTTTTCTGCACGAGTTTCAAGATATGGACCAACACCATGATCTCTTACCCAGTCACCTAAAATATGAATGTAAGCATAACCCATCGGTTCAACTGGCTTGTGACCACGACGCCATAAACCACCAACTGGTTCAGTTACATCACTATTATCAAACTTAACGCCTAAGTCAGCTAACCATTTAACTGAATTTAAAGCATTAGTTACTAATTCATGGACTAAAGCATATTTACCATGAATTTCATTACCCTTAAGGTCAGTTCTCTTACCACCCAGGTAAGTTTGAATTTCATGAAGCAAAGTTGAGTCAAATAAATAATCTGCACCTGAATCAACGTATTCCTTAATTTGCTTTTGTAATCTCTTAAAGTCATCTTGATATTCAGGATCAATTTGATTAATCGGAGTTGCAGCCAATTCCTTCAAAGTATCCTTTTCACCTGGAAGCGCCTTGAAGTTCTTTTGCCAATCAGGTTCAGCGGCATTCATGGGACCGCCAGCACGACTAGTATTACCACCAATTTGTGGGTACTTTTCTAAAATAGCAACTTTTTCGCCATGTTGAATTGAACGAACTGCAGCAGCTAAACCAGCACCACCAGCACCTACAACCGCTACATCAACCGTGATTTCTTCATCTGTTGCCTTTGTAGCTACTGGCTTATTACGCTTCTTCCATTCATCAGCGTCCCCACCAGCTTCAGTAATCGCTTGAGCAATTCCATCTACAACGCCGTGACTTGAAATAGTTGCGCCACTAACTGCATCAACATTTAAAGTTTGGTTATTAATAATTTGTTTAGGCAAGCGATTAAAGACTTCATCGGCAACACCCTTAGTTTCGCCGGATGAATCAATTTCAATATTCTTAATCTTATCATCTTCGATAGTAACGGCCATTGGCATCGATTCTGAGCCATGACCTTGTGCACATACTTGATATTTACCGTTCTTCATTATAAGAATTCTGCCTTTCTTTTTCTCTATATATCTAGAATAGCGTTTTCACAGCTTGAAAATCAAATACTTATTTAACAATTTAAAAATAACAAAGTTGTTATGATACAATTTTTTGCATCTCTAACAAATATTATCCTGTGAGCTATCTGCAAACCAACGCTCAGCTTCGACTGGTATCTTTTCATCTTACTTTCTAACTTTTTTAAAAGTAATTGTTTTATTAACAATGAATTGAATTAGCGTTGCCACAAAGGTCGCTATGACCTTCACGATCAAGTGGGAATAACCTAATCGCGTGACAAATATGAATAAAGAAACTGTGGTAAAAACAGTCGTAATTTGACCGACCCCAAAATACGAAATGAACCGCATAAAAAGATGATCGTGAACCTTAAAGTTAGTATATGAATTCCATAAGAAATTATTGATAATCCCACAGGTTGATGAAATGACATTTGCAAGTTCCACATTCATTTTAAAATGCGTCAAAATTGTGTAAACTCCAAAATCAACTATTAGTCCCAGGAAGCCAATTAAGACATATTTAATTAATTGGACGAAACTTTCTGAATGGGTTATTGTTCTTACTTTCTTCATTCCGCCTTATTTAATCTTACTTACGTCATCCAAATTAAGTTCAATGTATTCGCCACGTTTCAAATCTTTCGGTAATTTCAACTTTCCCATCGAAATCCGTTCAAGTTCAACGACTTTCATCCCTACCGCGCCAAACATTCGCTTAATCTGGTGATATTTTCCTTCACGAATTCTAATCTCAATTTCAGAACTATCATGTTCTTCGTCTTGACTCAAGATCTTTAGTTCAGCTGGCTTTAATTTAGTACTATCGCCCAAGGTCATTCCACTAGCAAAAATTTTTACTGTCTCATCATCGGCTACACCCGCAATTTTTGCCCGGTAAATCTTATCTACGTGCTTATTAGGTGCAAGCAATTTATGATTGAGCTGGCCATCATTAGTGAGTAAAAGCAGGCCGGTTGTATCCTTATCTAGCCGTCCTACTGGAGTAATCCCTTGATACTGATCCTGCGGCTTAAGCAATGAGATAACCGTTCTTTGACTGCGATCTTCAGTTGCTGACAACACGCCTTTAGGCTTATTCATCAAGAAGTAATGATACTTTTGATAGTTGATCTCTTGGCCATCTACCAATACTTCATCGGATTCCTTAACCTGCTGTTTTGGTGTTTTTACCACATCACCATTTACAGTGACAATGCCTTTTTTAATTAAAACGTGCACTTCTTTTCTGGAGCCGACATTCATATTAGCTAAATATTTATCAATGCGCATGGGAACTATCCTTTTTAGTAACCGGTACATTTTGCAAACAAAAAGTAAAATTATCTTCCTCCAATAAGCGGGTATAGAAATCTACTTTCTTAGTATCATTGTCAAATAAAGACACTGCACTGTCAAATAGTTTGTGTAAATAGATTTTTCTCTAGGTAGTGTCCAAATAAACGCAGAAGAACTTGTCACTGAGTTTGCGCTGATGATAGGCCTCGACTTTTGGAATCATCTGCTTGGAGATGTTAGATACCTGAGCTGGGCTGTAATGACTGCCATACATCTTTTCA
>NZ_CDLD01000013.1:0-520 GCF_001006945.1 Lactobacillus sp. OTU4228 | reverse complement strand
ATCTGCTTGGAGATGTTAGATACCTGAGCTGGGCTGTAATGACTGCCATACATCTTTTCAATCAAGTCGGCTATTTCTCTGGTGGTTACGCCTTTGGAATATAGCTTGATAATCATGCTTTCCAAGACATCGGAGTGCTGCTTGTAGTCAGGGAGCGTGTGCTGATGAAACATGCCGTTGCGATCCCTAGGCACCTGAATTTCAATCTCGCCAAATTGCGTATCAACCTTGCGAAAGTAAGCACCATTGCGTGAATTGCCTGTATTCCAGCCAGCTCTGGCATAAGGATCATAGCCTAAAAACGCAGTCAGTTCAGCCTCTAATAGTTCATTAACTGCTTGCTGGAGTTCTTTGCGCAATAAATCGTTTATTTTGTCTTGATTGAATAGAGCTTGTGCCATATTTTTGGTAAAATCATTCATGAAGGAGTTCTTCTTTCTGTATGTGTTTTTTTGTTCAAACCAATCATACGAGAAAGGAACTCCTTTTTCTAATGTTTTAAGAAATTAATTTAAGGAAT